>JAPLOC010000949.1 GCA_026692825.1 Planctomycetota bacterium
CCGGTCGAATTTTCGTTTGAAAACAAGGTGCAGTGGCAGGCGACGTTGGGAGACGGGGTGAGTTGTCCCATCGTGTCGCAGGGACGAGTCTTCGCCACAGGAATGGCCGACGCCAAGAAGTTCGCGATCATGGCGTTCGACGCGGCGGACGGGTCGGCGATCTGGCGACGGGAATTCGACGCCGGCAAGCTCCCCCGCATCACTCCCCCCAATAGCCACGCTTCCTCGACTCCCGCGACCGATGGGAAGCGGGTCTACGCCTATCTCAGTACGCTGGGGATGATCGCGGTCGACGCGGCTTCGGGTAAGCACCTCTGGACCGCACCCATCCAGCAGCCCGCGTATCTGATGGACTGGGGAGCCGCCTCGTCTCCCATTGTTCATGACGGACTGGTCATCTTCTGCCAAGATGATGATCTCGCCCCGATGCTTTATGCGATCGACGCCGAGACCGGAAAACTGCGATGGAAGACCGAGCGTCCCGACATGCTCGGCGGCTACGCCGTTCCGGTCATCTGTGAAGCGAACGGACAGGTAGACATCGTCGTCTCCGGAACCGGCAAACTGAAAGGGTACAACCCGAAAGATGGAACGGAACGCTGGACCTGCAATTCGCTGATCCGCACGATGATGACCTCACCCGTCGTCCGCGACGGCATCATCTACATCTCGTGCCAGAGTTACGGTGATGAGAAGCGCACCCTGAAATTCGCCCTTCTGGAATGGCTCGACACCAATCAGGATGGTGTCCTCACGAAAGAGGAGGTTCCCCCCGAATTCCGCAAACGGTTTGACGTTTCCGACCGCGACCATGACGGCGTGTTGAAAGATGCCGAACTCGACACTGCGTTCCAATCCCCGGAAAACATGGTGGGGGGCGGGACAACGATTCAGGCGGTTCGCGGCGGCGGCCAGGGGGATGTCACCAAGACGCACCTGTTGTGGAATCTCAAGAACACCTCCCCGTCGAATATGGTCTCGCCCCTCGTGGTCGGTAACCAGTTGTTTGTCGTGAAGCGGGGGGGGATCTCCAGTTCCTTCGACATCCGGACCGGCGACACCTTTTGGAAAATGTCGCGAATCGGCAACCTGGGTGACTACTACAGCTCGCCCGTGGCGGGGGACGGCAAGATTTACGTCACCGGCGAGAACGGGTTCATCACCGTGCTGGCCCAGGGAGAAAAGCTCGAGGTACTCGCCAAGAACGATATGGGTGAGCCCTGCGTGGCAACCCCCGCGATCGCCGACGGCCGAATCTACATCCGGACGCGCGAGAAGATCTTTTGTGTGGCCGAACATTAGAGTTCGCGGACGGCTGATCGATCGAGTTTTGACAACGGCCCGGTTCGACGCATGAATACGAAAGAGAGTGACCCTGTGAGTCGCTGGCGCGTCTGTGAGATCCTGTGTGGAATTCTGCTTGTCTCCTGGGGAGGAGTTCCCGCGTTCGCCGCCGGTTCCAAGGTGGCGATTGTCGTGGACGCCAAGGCACCATCGCTCGAGCGGACGGCGGGAACCGAACTCGCCAGCCTGCTCGGCAAGCTGTATGACGCCGACGCGAAAGTCGTCGCGACGATTCCCGCCGACGAAACCCCCACGATCGTCATCGGATCCCCCGCGACAAACTCGGCGCTCAAACCGCTCGCCGCCGGCTGGCCAAAACTGAGCGACCAAGGGCATCTGGTCCGCAGTTCGAAACTGGGGAATCGCCCGGTGCTGTTGGTTGGCGGCGGAAGCCCGGTCGCCACGCTGTGGGCCGCGTACGAATTGGGACACCAGTTTGGTGCCCGCTACATGCTGTATGGCGATGTCATTCCCGAAGAGCCGGCCCCGTTTCATCTCGACGGCTTCGACATCGTCCTCGAACCGAATCTGAAGCTGCGCACGTGGCGCACGGTGAACGATTTCCCCATCGGACCCGAATCGTGGGGACTGGAAGAGGAACAGAAATTCGTCCGCCAGCTCGCCAAGCTGAAATACAATCGCGTGTTGATCTCGATTTATCCCTGGCAGCCGTTCGTGCATTTCGAGTTCGAAGGGGTGGCCAAGCAGTCGGCCCTGTTGTGGTTTGGCTATCAGTACCGCGTCGATGGAGACGCTGCGGGACGAGGGGTATTCAAGGGGGCGAAGCTGTTCGAAAACCCAGATTTCGCCGGCAAAACAGCGTACGCCGACCGGATCGCCGCCGGCAAACGGCTGATCGGCGGAATCATTGACGCGGCTCACGACTTGGGAATGACCGCCGGCATCTCCATTTCCCCGCTCGAATTTCCCAAGGAGTTCGCCGCCGTTCTGCCGGGCGCGCAGTCGGTCCACCAGCTCGAAACCCTCACCATTGGTCCCGGCCCGATGCAGAAACCGGGGGACAAGACGCTGCACGCTTTGGCCCAGGCACAGATCCGTGGCTATCTCAATGCCTACCCGACACTCGACGTGTTGTATCTCACGCTGCCCGAGTTTCCTGGCTGGGCAGAACACCATGCCGACGCGTGGAAGCGGCTTGCCAGCCGATCGAAACTGGGCAGCGACATCACGCTCGAAAAACTGACCGAAGCGGCCCGCAACCGCAAGACGCTGGCGTCGGGGGAGCGAGGGGTCGCCGCCTTTCGCGGCAATGTGACCGCGCTCGATTTTCTGCAGACGCTGCTGGCCGATCCCGAGACGTTGAAACGGCCGGAAGGGGGACGAGTGGAAATGGTGCTGATCGACGCCGACCCGGCTCTGTTTCCCGTTCTCGATCGGGTCGCTCCCGCAGGGGCGCACACGTTGAATTTCATCGACTACACCGCGCGGCGGAGTGTCGCGAGCAGAGAGCTGCTGGCGGATATTCCCACCCGCAAGATTCCCAGCAGCCTGATCCTGACGCTCGCCGACGACAATGTGGGCATGCTGCCGCAGTCGTCGGTGACGGCGCTGCATGAACTGACCGCAGACCTCCGGAAGCATGGTTTCGAAGGGTTTTCAACGCGGTACTGGATGCCGGGCGATCTCGATTTGAGCGCTTACTATCTGAGCCGGTCGAGCTTTGACTCGGGGGCGACGCCGACACAGTCCCTGCATGATCTGGTCGCGCCGTTGTGCGGCGAAGGGGTGGTCGATCGGGTGCAGTTGGTCTTCGACCACATCGAACAGGCGACCGCGCTGATCGAAAAGAACGACATCGGCTTTTCGTTCCCCATACCCGGAGTGGTGCTGAAACACTACGAAAGCGGGACGGAGGTTCCCGCCTGGTGGGGCGAAGTGAGCGCGGCGTATCTGAACGCGATGAACGAGGCGTATCGCGCGAACCAGCGCTCCCGGCTCGAAGGACGCAGTTTCACGCTGTACCTGGCGCGACGCCTGGATTTCGCGTTCAATTACATGACGGCGATGGAAGCGGTCAAGAAAGCGGGAATCGCCAAGCGGGCGGGCGACAAAGAGACTCACGCGACCCAGTTGCAGGCGGCCGTCGACGCTCTGCACGACGCTCTCAACGCGCAGGCGGCGGTCGCCCGCAGCAACAGCGACCGGGGCGTGATCGCGGTCCTCAACGAGTACGGCTATCGACCGTTGAAGAGGGAACTGGAATCGTTGGAAGAATAGCGAGCGACCATTGCCATTGAGTGTCGAGTTGCAACGTCCGCATCTTGATGCTAATGTGCATTGATGCGAACCACTGTCACCATTCCCGATCAGCTCTTTCGTCTGGCGAAATCTCGGGCCGCGTTGGAAGGGGTGCCGTTGCATGTCCTCATCGAAAAAGGACTGACTTTGGTACTCGCTTGTCCCACGCTAGCGGAATCGAGGCAAAGGGTCGAATTTCCAATTCTGCGGAGCAAACAACCCGGTTCGCTCTCCGCTGCGGAATTGCTCCGCCTGGAATCCCAGTCCCAACTCGACGAAGACGCTCAGCATGCCGGCCTTGTGTGACGTCAATTTGCTATTGGCCCTTTCCACTGATCGACACGCACACAACCTGCGGGCGGTTGAGTGGCTCGACACGGTCCCGACTGCAGGGGCCGTCATTTGCCGGGTCGCACAATGCGGCTTGCTGCGTCTGCTCAATAACCCGGCCGTAATGCGGATGGATGTACTCGACGCGGCGGCATGTTGGAGGCTTTGGAGTCAATTGTTGCAGGATGATCGCATCCGCTTTACGACGGCCGAACCTCCTGGGCTTGACTCCGTATTCGTTCAATACACATCTGGCAGGCCGTTTTCACCCAAATTGTGGACGGACGCGTATCTTGCCGCGTTCGCTCATGCGGGAGGTCTGACGGTGACGACTTTTGATCAGGGATTTCGTCAATTCTCCGACCTTTCGTGCGAAATTCTCTTCGCCAACTGACCGTCGCGTTCAACCGGGAAAGTGCCAATGATTCGGCATCACGACCATCGCGCGAATCGGTAATGGGACGATCTCCCATGTCTCATCGATCGCGCGCAAAAACGCGTCGTCTTGTCGTAATTGATCACGCCGCTCATCAGCGAATCGCCTCAAATTCCACAGTGGTTCCGCGGTTGCGAAACGGAGATTGCTGAAACCCCTGGGCCGCTACGTCAATCTGGATATGCA
>JAPLOC010000950.1 GCA_026692825.1 Planctomycetota bacterium
CGATTGCGCAGGCCGAGTGCTGGTGAGCTTATCGGCGGAACGACGCGCCTGGGATGAGCCGGCCGATTCGGTTGGCGCGAAACTGCCTGCGGAGAAGTTTGCGTGCCGTGCAGAACGGCGGCGCAGTACGAGGACGAAAACCGAATTCGATTTGCCCGATCCTGTTGCGACCGATAGACTCCCTGGTGGAATCCACACGAACCCGTTGATGTGTCGAAGGTCGCCATGCGAATGCAGCGTCGCAGTTTTGTCGGATTGGGTCTGGCGGCTGGTCTCCAGGCGGTCGCAGGGAGGCCGTCGCGTGGCGCGGACTCGAAGCTGGCGTCACCGGGACGGGCGAAGCGGGTTCTGGTCGTGCTTGAGCAGGGGGGGCTGTCGCACATCGACACGTTCGACCCGAAGCCGGAGGCGGCCGCCGAACATCGCAGTCCGTTCCGACCAATCGACAGCAACGTTTCGGGGATCCAGTTCACCGAATTACTGTCCAAGACCGCCCAGCACGCCGACAAACTGGCGGTTGTTCGTTCGATGACGCACAGCATTGGTGGGCATCCCGAAGGGACCGCCTACCTGTTGCAAGGTGCGAAACCCGGTACGCCGATCGAGATGCCCGATCTGGGGACGGCGGTCGCACACTTGATGGGAACGGAGAGTCCCAATCTGCCCGCCTATACCATGATCCCCGGCAACGGCGAGCAGTCGTACAACACCAAATACGGCTTTCTGTCCCCCGGACTCAAGGTCTTCAAGACGGGGGGGCGCGACCTGTCGGATCCCAAGTGGCGAGTCAACGATCTGGGACTGCTCGACGGCGTGGCTCCCGAGAGATTTCGTGATCGACGCGATTTGTTGAGCAACCTCGATATCGGTGTGGTCGCCCCGGGAGGAACCTCCGCGCCCGCGATGGGACGGTTCTTCGAACGAGCCTTTCACATGCTCGAAGATCCCCGCACACAGTCGGCGTTTGATCTGTCGCGTGAGCCCCTGGGGTTACGCGAAACCTACGGCACGGGGCACCGCGGTCAATGTTACCTGCTGGGGCGAAGGCTCATTGAGGCGGGAACCCGATTCGTCGTCGTCGATGTGCGTGAACCGGAAACCGCCAAAGCGCCCGGCGGCTTCAACATGAACTGGGATCATCACGACTTCATTTACACGAAAGGATCGTGCGGCACGGTTCGTGACAAGGCGGGGGGCGAAGGGCGATATGGCATCGCCACCTGGCAGATGATGGGGAGTACTGACCAGGCGTTCGCCGCATTGCTGGGAGACATGGCGGAGCGGGGTTTGCTGGATGAAACGCTGGTCTGTTTTGTGACGGAATTTGGCCGAACGCCGCGCCTGAACAAATTCGAAGGACGCGACCATTGGCCCAACGCCTACTCCATCGCGTTTGCCGGTGCGGGGGTGAAGGGGGGCCAAGTGATCGGCAAGACCGACCGAGACGGCGGGTACGTTCTCGATCAGGCGTTCACACCGGACGACTACGCAGCGACGGTCTACGATTCCCTGGGAATCGATCTCTCGCAGCCGGTCTACACCCGGGAGAACCGCCCGGTCTTTCTGGCCCACGACGGCCGGCCGATTGGTCGACTGTACTCTTGAGTAGGGAACCAGGTTCTCAAACCGCCGACTGTTCCCGTTCGTGCCGCAGGTGATGCACCCAGGCCGGGGGGAAATTTACGAGGACTGACGCGCGGTTGACCCGGTGTCGGTCGAGCATTTTTTGGATCACCGCATCCAGGCGATCCAGCTTGTCGCGTTTTTCGCCTCGGGCGAACGTCCGCTTCAGTTTCCGCATGTACATGTACTCGAAGTACGTCAGTACCCCCTGCGGAGCCAGCAACTTGAACAGGGTTTCAAAAATGTCGCTGACCAGTTCCGGCGTGAAATTGTTGAGGGGCAATCCCGAGATGATGTAGTCGTACGGCTTATCGGCCTGAAATTCCTGAATCGCGACATGATGCACTTTGGTACGGTCGGCGACGCGACGGAAGTCGGCGTCATCTCGAATACGTCGATTCAGCACTTCGACGAACTTGTCGTTGAGTTCCACCAGGTCGAGCTTGTCGTCAGGCTTCAGCAATCGGGTGATCCGACGAGTCACCGAGCCGGTCCCGGGACCGACTTCCAAAATCCGAATCGGTCCGGGATGCCGTTCCAGCGGTCGTGTCAGCGCCCGAGCCACGAACTGACTGCTGGGGGCGATCGCTCCTGTGGTGTAGAACGTCTCCCGGTACTGGCGGAAGAATTCCGCATGTTCACGCAGCAGTCGTTTCATGAATCTTGATCCAATTGCGCCAAGCGCTCGGAGGCCCCGGTTTCCATTTGTTGGGCGACATTCAGCCCGACGAGCTGATCCCATCCACGCAGCAGCTCGGCGAAGATGGGGCCAGGTTGACCATCGCCGATTGGTTTGCCGTTGATTTTTGTGACCGGAAGTATGCAGTACGGCGTCGACGAGGTGAAAGCCTCATCGGCGTTAACGACGTCATAGGTTTGAAAATCCCGTTGCTCAAACGGAATCTTCGCCTGTTCGCACAATTCGGCAACCACATGCTGGCTGATGCCCTGCAAGGTGTTCCGGGGGGGAGGGGTGATCACCCGCCCTTTCTGCGCGATCAGAAAATTCGCTGTCCCCGTTTCCGTGACATTGTCATTCCGATCGAGCAGCAGCGCGATCGCACGGGGATCGACCAGCCGGGCCTGTTCGTCGGCGAGATACCAGTGCATCCGGCTGCGGGCTTTGATCTTGGGATCAAGGCATTCCGGAGGCAGGTGGCGAATACTGGGTGTGACGACGTGCTGGCCCAGAGTGTATTTCTCGGCCCACAATTCGAACGGCAACGGAAACGTATGGACACACACCGTCGGTCGCCGATGGGTCGCCCGCCCCGCTTGGCCAGTATACACAAGTGCTGTGCCGGCGGTGACGAACATCGAGACCCCGAGATCGTGATTCTTGGGAATCAACCGGGAGTTGATTGTGACCAGTTCCAGCACAAGATCCACGAATCCGTCGGGAGTGAGATCGATTTCAAACCCCACGTGTTTAATGGAACGAAACAAGCGATCGACGTGGTCCCGCAGGTGGAAGCAGTCGTGGCGGAACGTGCGCGCCATCTCGGTCACGCTCGCCCCCATGACGATTCCCATGTCGTACACGGGAAGCATCGCCTGCGAAATCGGGGCAATTCGCCCGTTGAGGTACGCCAAAGGCTCCTGCATCTTGACTTGGCCAAAAGATCCTTGAGAATAGTAGGTTCGCTCCGCCCGCGTTCGGGCGGCTTGATTCTACATTGTCGTGCCGATTCTTTGCACGCACCTCGACCCGGGAACTGTCTGATGCGCTCGATCCGACTGTGCCTGCTGGCACTATGTACCGTTGTTGTCCTCATTCCCGCCCGACCGGTCGCCGCCCAGGCGCCGGACGAAGAGATGATTTCCACCGCCCGTCAGCGGGGAGTTAAGTACCTGCAATCGAAGCAGAAACGTGACGGAAGCTGGGATTTCTCGGGGCACGACGTGGGAATCACCGCGCTCTGCACGATCGCACTGATTGAAAACGGCGTCGATCTGACCCATTCATCGGTACAAAACGGCGCGGAATTCGTCAAAAAGAAAGCGAAAGAACTCAAAAACACCTACGACATCTCGCTCACAATCGTGATGTTGCAGCGTTTCGGGGATAGAAAAGACAAGCCGTTGATTCGCAACCTGGCTGCCCGGCTGGTGGCGGGACAACTGGAGACCGGCGGCTGGCACTACACCTGTCCGGGGGCCGAGATCGATGTGGAAAAGGTGTTCCGCGACGCCGGCCCAAAGCCCAAAGAAGGGTATGGCGACAATAGCTGCACCCAATTCGCCGTTCTGGGGTTGTGGGTCGCCTCGCGCGTGGGGATTGATATCGAGAAAACTCTGACGCGCGTCACCCGGCGATTCGAAAAGCATCAGACTGACGATGGAGGGTGGGGTTATGCCCTGGATCCCAAGCTGGAAAAACAGGTCTC
>JAPLOC010000951.1 GCA_026692825.1 Planctomycetota bacterium
CACGCCCCATCGATTCACGGCAGACTTGTAGGCTCGTTCGAGATTTTTCAGCCCCGCGGCGAACCGTCTGCGGATCACCGGTTCCGGGATGTTGTGCCCCCCTTGGCGCACGCGTTCGGCCACGCGAGCGATGGCGGTTTCGGCATCGGGTAGACAGAGGAAGAACAGACTGACGTGATACCCCAGCTTGCGCCATTCGCGGATGTGCCGCAAATAGCTCAACCCCGACAGCGTGGTTTCGAAGGCGAAACTCTCGCCACGCGACACGCACGTGGCGATTTCCTCCAACATAATTCGGCCCGCCCGAAATGCCGCCACATCCGGAGCGAATGGCGACAAGCCCGCCGCGATCAGGTCGGCGTTGATGAATCGCAGACACTGCGCTTCGGCGGGGAGAAAGGAACGTGCGAACGTCGTCTTGCCGAGCGATCATGAGAATCTTCTTGCTCACGCTGCCCCCTTCGGCGACGGGAACAACTGCCGCATCATCAACAACTTTTGTTCGCTGGCGACCAGGACCATGTACCGAATGATCGTCTCGCCGCGCGTGCATCTTGCGAGAAATCCGTCGGCGAAAGCATCGAGCCCTCTCACTCTGGGTTTCTCGATAAGTTGAGTTTCAAGTTGGCTCTTGGGGGTTGTCATCGCGATCCACGTGCCGATTCCGGGACTTCACCCCGAAAGTCGGCGGAATGGGCTGTGCGGGCTTCTTAAAGATCCAGATCCAGTCGCCTGTAGAACCAGCACGTCATCGCTCAAATGACGTAGGACGGACATTGCAGACAGGGAAGACCGTGTCCGGAGAGCAGTCTAGCAATTCCCGGTAGCGGGTGATATTCGCCCGGAAAGATGTCGCAGTCGCTGGCAACGGACTTCACTTGGCGGCAGATCTCGACCAACGCGAAATTCAACGTCCATCCGCAAGGGTCCGGCAGAATCGCGATGAAGCCAAACTGGATCTCGGAGACCATCACTGCCCATTGCTGGCCTTGGCGTCACGACGCACGCTGAGACTCAACGACAGCGTGACAAAGTGTAAAGTGCAACTCTGAACCCGCACACCAGGCCAACGCGGGGGCGGTCGCCATCAAAAAGTCGCCGGGAATGCGTTGTCCTCCGGCACGTTCACCTCGTTTCGCCGCCCCCATTTGACTCCATTGACTTATAATCCCAACAGCGCACGCAGCCGAACCTCGACCTCGGTCATGATCTACGACGACACATTCCCCCAACGAATGACGAGCCGATCTTTACTGATCGATCGAACCGCATCACAAAGTAGTGCTGTGGGATTCTTAAGGCCCCCTTCCGGAGGCTCGACAGTGACATGAAACGGAATCCCGCTGAGTGTCGACGTGACCGGCACGACAACCACAAGATCGGCTTTGCTGCGATTGAACGGGTCGACGGAAACCACCAGGACCGGTCGTCGCCCAGCTCGCTCATGGCCGCGAACTGGATTCAAATCAGCCAGCCAAATTTCGCCACGGGCTGCGGAACTTCCCGGAATCATCAATCAGGGCTCAGATTGGTTTCGGTGGCCAATTGCGCCAAGAGGACTCGCCCCGATTCGGAGATTCTTACCGTGGTGGATATGTGGTTTGACGCGGCGAAGAGGCAAGCACCAAGCGAGTCGATTGCGCTGGCGATACGTCAGCTTGGGGGACACGGTCTGTGTGTGCGCGGTGCTGACGAACTCCCTGCGACTGTGCGCGGTGCAGCATCGCGACGACGCCCACCAGAATATGGTCACGATTCACCACAAAAACCCCCGCCGGGCTTCGCCTCTTCGCCGTTATCCACCCAATCGACCCCATCAGTTCCGCCACTCCAAAGACCGCACAAACCGGTCAGTTCCCTCTCCTGGCACCGCGTTTCCTTAGCCACCGCTTCCGTGCCGAGAGCGCGACGGTTTCAGAAACAGCCCCGTGAGTGCGATCGCGGCCATCGCCAGGACGTGGTAATGCGGCTGAGGTTGTGGTTCGTTACGGAACCACAAGAGGGTCAAGTATCCCGCGAGCGACGCAAACGTGGTCAGGGTCATCAGTGGTCCGCTGCGCCATAGCGAAGTCAACGCTTGCAGCAATGGATAAACAATCAATAGCGATCCCATCTCCGGTTCGGTCAGCGCCAGGCAGGTTGATGCAAAGACAACGTCGGTGAGTGCCCAGACAGTTCGACCCAGTGCGCGCGTCGTCCGTCGAACCGCCAGCCAGCGAAACCCGAACGACAGAATTCCCCACAACAGTAAGATCAGTTTGATCTCGGCATGATGCGACCATGGCTGATGCGCTAATAAATGTCGCGACTGCACAATCGTGATGGCAAGAATCACGGTGACCACGCGCGGTCCCAGCGTCGGTTCTTCAACGAGCCACCAACCGCAGCGTTCCCGCCAGGTGGGAGGGGCCGCCAGAATCGGCTCGTTCCGCAGGTATCGTTCCAAATCCGCCGCGACCTCACCGACCGAGTGATAGGCACGGCCCGGGGCGGGACGAACACATTGTCGGCAGATCGTTGCCAGCGGTTGACAGGAGGAGTCGGGTGGAACGTCGTCCTGGTTCTCTCCGTCGTTCACCCCAACGACAGATGGTGAGCGGTATTGAGCCGGCAGACTGAGCAGAGTGGCCAGAAGATCTCCCATAGCGCGGATCGCAGGTTCCGCAGAGCGTGATCCCTTCGCGTTGCCAGCGAGATCGCTCGATCCCAACAGATTGCACCAGTAGTCCGTCAGAAAGACTCGGCCCCCGTTGTCGATCAGAATCTGCTCAGCGTCGACGCGATCGACGGTCAATTCCGCCGACTGAATCGCCGCCACATCGCGGGCCACACTGGCGGCGATGCGAGCGGCTTGGACCGGATCGGAACCGACCGCGGTGAGCCGTTCGGTCAGGGGTGTCCCCGCCACATTGTCGAGTACCAGGAACTGCAAGCCATTCGCGATTCCCGAACCGATCACCGCGATCAAGCCCCCATCCACCCCGCGCGGTCGAAATGTCGCCACGTTGCGCAACCGCTCGATGACCTCTTCGGCCAATCGGCGGCGTGGTGAGAGAAAGGTGATGGCGACCGATCGGCCCGAAGCGACGACACGGGCCCGCCACGTTGTGGACCACACCGACCGTAACACATCTT
>JAPLOC010000952.1 GCA_026692825.1 Planctomycetota bacterium
AACGCTGGTTCCTGATGAGTGCGACTCCTCTGGGGCATCACACCGGCGGCGTGGTTGTCGCGCACACCAACATCACCGAACGGAAACGGGCGGAGCAGGAGATTCAGAAAAGTGAACGGCAGTTTCGAGAACTCGCCGACGCGATCCCCCAAATCGTCTGGGTCGCCGGCCCGGATGGCGGATTGACCCACCTCAATCAGCGGGCGACTGAATACTCAGGACTGGGCGTCAACGAACTCACCGGCTGGTCGTGGGAACGGGTGATTCACCCCCAGGATCTAGAGTTGGCGCTCGCCACTTGGACCGAGGTTCTGACCACAGGCCAACCCCAGGATCTGGAGTTTCGAATTCGACGCGCCGATGGTGACTACCGCTGGCACATCGTCCGCATGGTTCCGTCGCGCGACTCGGCCGGGACAATCACAACCTGGTACGGCACCTGCACCGATATTGAGGATCAAAAGCAGTCGGAACTGTCATTGCGCGACGAGCGGACATTATTGCGAACAATCATCGACGCGATTCCCGACGTGGTGTTCGCCAAAGATCGCACCGGGCGGTATACGCTCTGCAATCAGGCGTTTCTGAAATTCGCCGGGGCGGAGACCGAGAATGAACTCACCACCAAAGACGCGTTCGGGATTTTTCCCGAGGAACACGCCAAGACCTATCATGCCGCCGACCAGCGGCTCATGGAGCAAGGGTCGATACTTGAATGCGAAGCGATCGCCCGCGACCACACCGGAACCGATACCTGGCGGGAGGTGATCAAAGCGCCGTTGCGGAATCACACCGGGGAGATTGTCGGGCTGGTGGGAATCAGTCGCAGCATCCAAACGCGACGGAAACGTGAGCAGGTTCTCGCCGAGAGTCGCGAGCGGCTGCAACTCGCGCTATCGGCCGCTCAGATGGGAACCTGGGACTGGGATCTCCTCACCAATCGCGTCGTTCGATCGCTGGAATGCCGGACGATTCTGGGGGGAGAGGAGACCACTGGAGATCGCGCGGCGTTTATGCGGCTTGTGCATCCCGACGACATCGGCCTGGTGCAGACGGAAATCGATCGTGCAATCGCCGAGCGTGGCGGGTTTTCGTGCGAACTGCGAATTCTCCGTCCGAATGGCGAGTTGCGTTGGATCCACGACATGGGGCGGGTGCATTGCGACGACGCGGGAATTCCCACGCGGATGATCGGTCTCAAGCAGGACATTACCGAGAAAAAGCGGGCCGACGCCGACCAACAAAAACTCGTGAGTCTGATCGAACACAGCCGCGAGTTCATCGCCATGGCAGATCTGGAGGGACGACTCACATTCGCCAATCTGGGGGCGCGGCGGATGATCGGCCTGGGTGACGAGGAGGAGATTGGCCAGATTCGCATCTCCGATTATGTCGCTCCAGAATGGATCGAGAGCTTTCGCGACACAATCATTCCCACCGTGCGGGAGTCGGGCCTGTGGGAAGGCGAAATGCAATTACGGCATCTACGTACCGGGGCGATCATTGACGTCTACCGTTCGATCTTTTTGATCAACGACCCCGCGAGTGGATCCCGATATTTCGCGACGGTCACACGCGACATCACCGAGAGCAAGCGACTGGAATCGCAGTTTCAACAGTCGAGGAAAATGGAGGCGGTCGGTCGACTGGCGGGGGGCGTGGCGCACGATTTCAACAATCTGCTCACGGTCATCAATGGCTTCGCGGAATTGTTGTTGCTGGACTTCCCGCTCGAAGAACGGGGTCGGGAATCGGTTGAGGCGATTCAAGACGCTGGCAAACGGGCCGCCCGGCTGACCCGGCAGCTTCTCGATTTCAGCCGCCAGGCGATGGTCGAACCCCGGATTCTCAATCTCAATCTGCTAGTGGATGAAACCGCCGAAATGATGCGCCGACTGATCGGCGACAATGTGACGCTCGACTTCATCCCCGATCCCGCGCTGGGAAAAGTCAAAGCCGACCCCGGGCAGTTGGAGCAGGTGATCATGAACCTGGTTCTCAACGCTCGCGATGCGATGCCCGCTGGAGGACGGGTGACGATCACCACGCGCGACATGACCCTGACAGCGGAAGATTTGACGGCGTCGCCCGAATTGATCCCTGGTCGGTTCGCCGAGGTGACATTCACAGATGCCGGGGTTGGCATGTCCGACGCGGTAAAAAGCCGGATTTTTGAGCCGTTCTACACGACGAAAGGGGTGGGGAAGGGAACGGGCCTGGGCCTTGCCGTTGTGCATGGCGTGGTCCGCCAGGCGGGAGGGGCGATCTCCGTCGAAAGCGAAGTGGGCCGGGGAACCACATTCACCATTCACCTGCCGACGGTTTTGGAAGAACCCCCTGCGCCTGACCATGAAACCCCGAAACTCCGGAATCAGGGGTCAGAGACGATTCTCCTGGTGGAAGACGAAGCCGCGGTCCGCACCATCGCCCGGCGGGCTTTGGAACTTCAGGGATTCAAGGTTCTGGAAGCCGGGAGTGGCGTGGAGGCGATCGAACTGTCGGACACCGCGACCGAACCGATCGCCCTCTTGGTGACCGACGTGATGATGCCCGGGATGGGGGGGCGACAGCTCGCGGAGAAATTGCAGTCCCGCCTGCCCGGTCTGCGAGTTCTGTACATCAGCGGCTATACCGATGATGTTGTCCTGCGCTCCGATGTCACAGATCGGGTCGAGGCGTTCCTGCAAAAACCATTCAGCCCGATCGGACTCGCCCGCAAAGTGCGGGAAGTCCTCGACATGGAGTCTTCACCAGGCGATCCTCGGGAATTGCCGCGAGGGTGAGAGTTGTTCCAAGTCGCCGACGGCGGTTGCCGGT
>JAPLOC010000953.1 GCA_026692825.1 Planctomycetota bacterium
GGCCAGCATCTGCCCAAGCGGCCCGACGATGCCGCTCCCTCCCCGGATCAGCAGACTCTGGGATTCCGGGAATCTGTGTGTCGGATAACCTGCCGGCAGATCACCCCGCTCCAGGATCTGACATGCCGAAAGGACGAAACAGCGGCCTTCAAGTGCGATATGTCGGACGGTCGAAATCCACGTCTCGCGATCGTCCACGGTGATTGCGCAATACAACTCAATGCCCTGGGCGTACATTGCAGTGCGCAAAAGGGGCATATAATTCTCCCAGCAGATCACCGAACCGATCCGGCCAAGTTGCGTGTTCAGAACCGGAAGTGTGGAGCCATCTCCACTGCCCCAGATGACCCTCTCCATTGCCGTCGGCATGATCTTGCGGTGTTTTCCAAGCAATGAACCATCCGGCCCGAATACCAACGCCGTGCAGTAGAGTGATCCCCCTTCGCGCTCAGTGACACCGACAACCAGGTGAATGCCGTGAGTTCTCGCGACCGACCCGAGGAAATCGCTCGATGGTCCAGGGATTTCGATCGCTGTCTCAAAAAAACGGCGAAATTCCTCGCGTCCATCAGGCGAACGGATACCAAGGCTGACTCCAAAGTCGTGCCCTTTCGGGTACCCTCCAATGAACGCTTCCGGAAATACGACCAGTTCGGCTCGCTGCCGTGCTGCTTCCGCTGTCAGGTCCGCGAGTTTCCTCAAGGATCTGGCGGAGTCGAACATGACCGGAGCCGCCTGGACGACGGCCGCTCGCACAATTCGGAGCGAAGGCGTTGTGGCCAATTCACTGATTGTCATTCTAGGTTCCACTGCCTGTTCAACGTGGGGGGATTCGCCCAATACTCCCTGCGACAACGCTTCCGCGTCAACATCCGGTTGCGATTGCGGCAGATGCCGTATTCTCTACTTCCCATCCAGAATCTGCCGCAGGTCAATCGTCATCTGCCGAATGTCGCTATCCCGCTGACTGTCGTAGAACCCGCGAATCTGGCCCTCCCCGTCGACGAGAACAAAGCGGGGGCTGTGTGTGATCGGGCCGGGCTCATCGGGATCTTCCGCCACCGCCAGCTTGAAGCCTTCTTTACTGAGTTTCCAGATCGCTTCTCGGGTGCCGGTGAGAAACTTCCAATTCCCGGCGGCGCGATACGAGTCGGCGTATTGGGCGAGAACTTCGGGAGTGTCGTTTTCCGGATCAACCGAAATGCTGACCAGTCGCACGCGGTCCCAATCGGACCAACGCTGTGCCTGGCGCTGGAACTCGGCGAGTTTCGCCGTCTGTATCGGGCATGTCGCCTTGCAGCGTGTGAACATGAAATTCGCGATCCACACCTGGCCCCGCAGATCGGTCGAGTGGAACGCCCCACCCGTCTGGTCGACCAGTTCAAACTCGGGAACCGGAAACAACACCCGCGGCCCCCCCGATTTCGAGGAAGACGCTCCCGGGGTCCCGGTCGGATTCCCATTGGTCGCCGACTGAGTGACCGGCGACGAACCCGGGGTGTTACTCCCGGTGGGAGGTTTCGCGGGGTCGCAGCCGGGATTCGCCAGGGAAAGCAGACAAAGTGCCACCCAGAATGACTTCCCCCAGGCGACTGAACACCGGGGACTCGACAGGCAACGCATCGGAGCTGCTTTCACATCGCACGGAACACGGTTTCGATTTCGTTCGCCTCACTCTGGACCGGTCATTCACCACGGGGCGCTGTCGGCGACGGTCGCTCCCGTAACCAGCGAATGAGCTCGCTCGGACTCTCAACCACCAGCGTTCCCCGCAGTTCCTGGACCTCGGCTCTGCACAAGTGGTCTCCCACCAGTTCAAACCGACCGGTATCGTCGGCTCGGAACTCCATGCGAAACTCCAGCTTCGGAACGGCGATCTCCTTGATCTTCCAATCGGGCAATTCCAGAGTGTAAACGTAATCGGTGCTGTTGAGAATCAGCACGATCGGACGGGCGACGGGAACGTGAAGCTGCAGGCCGGTCATCGCGTCCCCCGTGGTCACCAGTGGCTGCTCCATTCCGGGATAGCGCACCTGCCAACGATCCTCACTTCCGGTGATCGCGATCTCGTAGGGAGTCTCACCATCAGCCGACGCGCACTGCGCGATCGGATCCCTATTGACCCGTTCGGGCGTCGAATCGACTGCGGGCGAACACCCCACTACGGTCGCCAACAGCAGCGAAGCGATCCCCCATTGTCCGCGACACGCCCCCCGCGGGTCTGGTCGCACGACTAACCCCCACCGCGCTGATTGCCGGTCCCGCGTCCCGCCGGGGGGCGGGGCGGGTTGGACAACCCATCGCAGGGAGGGCCAACCAGTGTTTGCCACCGCGCCTGCTGAAGCGGAGTCAGAATCGCGACAACCCGGGCCACAAACTCTCGCGCCTGCGACTCCTGGTTGCGGCGACGCTCTTCCCGGTCCCCTCCACCCATCGGCCGGCGTCCCATCCCGGAAATCATCGCCTGGAACTCAATTTCCCGCACGGCGGCCCGTTGTTCCGATGTCAGCTCCAGCTCACGAACGATGTCAGGTTCGCGGAACGCCGCGACGCCGGCAAACTGAATCGCAACCTGATTCAACCGCTCCCGCTGTGTCGGAAGCAGCAGATCATTGAGAACCCGGTCATGCTCGGCAGCCAGATCGACCAGCCGACGCCGCCGATCCCCTTCCTTGTCATTGCGGATCTGTTCGAACACCTTCATCTTTTCGCCAAACCAGCGGGGGAGCAACTCGGCCAATTTCTGCTCCTGCACATCGGTGAGTTCGAGATCCTCGCAGATCGCCGGGTTCGCCAGCAGATTCACCTGCACATCGCGCTGCAAAACCGCCAGATCGTTCAAGATCCCCCGGACCCGAACTTGAACGGCCGCCAAGGACGCCTGCGACGCCTGGTCCCCCTCGCGGTTCTCTATGAACTCCTGGTAGTAGTCCAGGGCCGTGCGTAACAGGCGCTTTCGCGTCGTCGGCTTGTCGATCAGTTCCTCCTCGCTCACCTCAATCCACACGTCGACCGCGGCCCGGGCGCGGTGAAACTGCTCCTCGGCTTCATTCGCCCGCAGCCGCTCGCGATCGAGGGCGGCGACCGTGGTCTGCTGCGCCCGAGCGATCATCGCCGTCGACGCGAGCAGTCCGACGAAGAGAACTCCCAGCAACACCACTGCCGTCGAAACCGCCCCCGGGTGCCGCCGCGACCATTTCTTCAGTCGGTCCCACAAGGTCGGTTTCTTGGCATGAATCGGCTGGTGATCGAGAAACCGTCGCACGTCGGCCGAAAACTCTCCCGCCGACGCATAGCGCTCTTCGGGATTCTTGGCGAGCGCCTTCAGGACAATCGTTTCCAATTCGGAAGGAATGGACTTATTGCCCACGCGCAATCGGCGCGGTTCCTCATGCAGAATCTGAAACAGCAGTTCGGCCCGCGTCTCGCCCGCGAAGACCGGTTCGAAAGTCAGCAGTTCGTAAAACGTCGCTCCCAGCGAGTAAATGTCGGTCCGGTGATCGAGAACAGCCCGCTTCCCCGACGCCTGTTCGGGACTCATGTACCGAAACGTCCCCAGCAGGTCGCCCGATCGGGTCAGACCGGTTTCGGTCTGAAACATCGCCAGCCCAAAGTCGGTGATCCACAATTCGCCGGCGGAGTTCATCATCAGGTTGCCCGGCTTGATGTCGCGATGGACGACACC
>JAPLOC010000954.1:0-501 GCA_026692825.1 Planctomycetota bacterium
ACTGCTCCCGAAAGCCAATGCCAGGCTTTCGCCCGCCGCCGAATCATGCGCCGCGCCCGCTCGACTCAGCAACGTCCTGCTCTGCTTGCCGAACTCGAACAACGCTATCGAGACTCATCCTAGCATCGAAGCGGGCCGTTGTATTTTTTCTGGTTGTGTTCAGGAGTGTTGTGTTCGGCAACACGACGGGCCAAGTTGTCCGTCTGGCCGATATACCGACGGCCGGTGGATTCACTGATCAGAACGTAAACCCAGAACGGTCCGTCAGTTGCCATTTCAGCAACTCCGCATCAACACAAAAAAAGAGACTGAATCGAATGATCCAGTCTCTGGGAAGCTCCCCGACTAGGGGTCGAACCTAGAACCTAGCGGTTAACAGCCGCTCGCTCTACCATTGAGCTATCGGGGAATGGTCACAAACCGGCAGTCATTGGTCTAGCGGTTAATCCGCCAGTGGCGGACTCGCTCTACCATTGAGCTATCGGGGAATGGTCACAAACC
>JAPLOC010000954.1:589-2221 GCA_026692825.1 Planctomycetota bacterium
TGAGCTATCGGGGAATGGTCACAAACCGGCAGTCATTGGTCTAGCGGTTAATCCGCCAGTGGCGGACTCGCTCTACCATTGAGCTATCGGGGAATGGTCACAAACCGGCAGTCGCTGGTCTAGCGGTTAATCCGCCAGTGGCGGACTCGCTCTACCATTGAGCTATCGGGGAATGGTCACAACACGTTTGATGTCAACGAGTTAGGTTGCGTTGACGGCGTCACGAGAGGGGCATTGTACGCAATCGGACGAATTGTTGCAAGATATTTGACAGTCGTTCCGCCAGAAAGGTTCAGCGGAAATTGGAGGGCGTGATTTTTGCCTCGATTGCCGTTGCAGCGACTTCAGGAATTTTGCTGGCCTGTTCGGTTTCTGCTGGTGCGGTTCGGCATCGCCGCCTTATCCTCAAAGTGACGTACGTCGCCTCCCCCCGGTTCGCACTTGCCCCTCCCTCCTGATCGGGTAAACTCAAGACCACGCCGCAACGTCGGCGTGTTCCACACGAGAAACTCCGTCCCACCATGGATTATTCGATCTGGGCGTTTTTGATGCTCGCCATCGGCCTGGTGCTGCTGGTCGCTGAGGTGTTCATTCCGTCGGGGGGAATCATTTTCATCCTGGCGGCGGGCAGCCTTGTCACGTCGCTCTTGTGCGCCTGGTTGGCGTGGTGGCCCGGGCAGCCGACGTATTTCTGGGGGTTCATCGTCGGCATGGTCCTGTTGCTGCCGGTTTCCGTCGGATTGGCGTTCCATCTGTGGCCCAGCACGCCCATCGGCCGACGGGCGATACTCGAAGGTCCAGCCCCCCACGAGGTCGATGGCTTTGGCGAACAAGAGCGCAAGAACCAGCAGTTGGTCGGCAAAGTCGGCGAAACGGTCACCACGCTGAACCCCTCGGGAATGGCCCTCATTGACGGCGCTCGTGTGCATTGCCAAAGTGAAGGGATGATTCTCGAGGCCGGCACACGCGTTCGCGTGGTTGGCTCTCGTATGAACACGGTGATCGTGCGACGCATGACCACCGCCGACAACACCATTGACGTCGCCCCTTCCGGAAAACCGTCCGATAAGCCGGCCGATACCGCTGGCGAGTCGGCGATCGATCCCTTCGATCTCGATTTGACTTAGTCCTTTCGTCGCTTCCCTTTCATGCAACGCACCATGACCGCACTTTCGCCCTTGTTAGCCGCTGACAGCGATTTCGCTTTCTACCTGATCGCCGGCTTGGTAGTCGGGCTGGTGGGGCTGGTGTTTCTCATCGTCCTGGCCCAGTATTTTTCGCTGTGGGTTCAGTGCAAAATGACCGGAGCGGGGATTGGGCTCATCGATCTGATCATGATGAGCTTCCGCAAAGTCGATTCCGGAATGATCGTGCGGGGGAAGATCATGGCGGTTCAGTCGGGATTGACGGAACTCTATCCCGATATCACCACCCGGGCGCTCGAAGCGCACTTCCTCGCGAAAGGAAACGTTCCCCGCGTGATCCAGGCGCTCATCGCCGCCCATCGTGCGACCATTCCCCTCAACTGGCAGACCGCCGCCGCCATTGATCTGGCTGGCCGCGACATTCTGAACGCCGTTCAAACCAGCGTGTACCCCAAAGTCATTGACTGTCCCGATTCTCGCAACTCGG
>JAPLOC010000955.1:0-846 GCA_026692825.1 Planctomycetota bacterium
TCGCACTCTTCCACTGTGATCGCGAGCGGCTTTTCGCAAAAGACGTGCTTGCCCGCCCGCAACGCCGCGATCGTCGTCCGGGCATGGGAAGCGTCCCGCGTGAAGACGAAGACCGCGTCGAGTTCCGGATCCGCGACGACTTCGTCGAGTTTTGTCGAACCGGTTTTCGCCCCGTATCGCGACGCCATTTCGGTCGCCGACTGTCCGGTCGACGCGACCAGAGCCCGCAACTCGACCAGCGGGCTCGATTTGAGGTTGGGCATGTGAAATTGCCGGGCGAACGCCCCGCAACCGACAACCGCCGCCTGAACCTTGTCACCTCGCGGCTTCGCGGACGCGCGTTGCGCGGATACTGTGATTGTGCGTGTTTGCTCCGCCGGGGCTTCGTCGTATCGCAGGACGATCCCCAGGCAATCGCCAGGAGTTTCCACCAGCGTGCGATAGGCGTCCGACGAACGCGACAGTTCGAATTCGTGTGTGATCAACGGACCGACTTTCACACGACCATCGCCGAGCAGCGCGAGAAATTCCCCCATGTTGCGTTGCTCCGTCCAGCGCACATAGGAAAAGGGATAATCGCGTCCGTGCTGTTCGTACGCGGCGTCGTACCGGCCGGGGCCATAGGACCGCGAGACGACTAATTCCAATTCCTTGCGATAGAATGGAATCTGTGGGACATCCATTCCCACAAAGCCCACCATCACGATCCGTCCACGGTCCCGCACCATGTCGATCGATTGCTCGATGACCTGATTGCTTGAGGTGGATGCGCACATCAACACCCGGTCGGCCCCCCGCCCCGCCGTCACTCCCCGGACCAAGTCGGGAATCCCAGGACCGGCCGCC
>JAPLOC010000955.1:865-3332 GCA_026692825.1 Planctomycetota bacterium
CATCAATCGCGATCACCCGACCGCCCGCGACCCGTACAAGTTGCGCGACCAATTGACCAACCAGCCCCAGTCCGACCACAACGACCCGGTCGCCAAGCTGAATCTCCGCGCGACGCACCGCCTGCAAAGCGATACTTCCGAGCGCCACGAAAGACGCCTCGCGGTGGGGAACCCCTGCGGGGACATGGGCACAGAGATTCTGCGACGCATGGATAATCTCGGCGTGACCTTCACCACCATAGGCCACCATATCCCCCACCCGGATTCCGGAGACATCCCGTCCCACTTCGAGCGCGATCCCCGCGCCGCTGTATCCCAAGGGAGTCCACTTTGTCGTTTCGTAATTCACCCGATCGGCGGTCTTTGCGATGCCATCTTTGGTCAGCATGTCAATCACGCTTTGCCGCAGCGCGGGATCGCTCAGCGCTTTGACGACCATGTCTTTGACGTTGCTCTTGACGGTCGTCGACTCCGTTCCGGCGCTGATCAACGAACTTCGGTTCGCGATCAGAATTCCGGTGGAAGCACACCGCGGGACTGGGACCAGCTCTGGCCCCACAGTCGCGGGACGCAGGAGCTTTTTTCGCATGAAGACTTGTCGCATGATCACTCGAGGTATCTTAGTTGTGGCAGACTATTTCCGGGCTGCGGCATGGGAGGCAAGTGCCTGTTGAAAAACAATCGCCACCTGTTCTGCAACGGATGTCCACGATTTGCCTTTTGCCCATTCGCGAATTGCGGGGCGGTCCCACGTCATTTCCAACGCGGCGGTCAGGCCTCGGGCCGCCTCCGCGACCGAGCGTTCCGAGAGCATCACTCCCAGCCCCGGTTTCGACAGGAGTTGCGGAATCGATCCGACCGGTGTTGCGACGATTGGAAGCCCACACGCCAATGCCTCCATGGGAGCATTCGGTGAACCTTCGCGTTGCGACAGCATCGCGAAGACATCCGCACTGCTGTACCAGAGGTGGACCTCCTCCGGGGGACGCGGTCCGACCATTCGAACCGACTCTTCCATTCCCGTTTCCTGGATCGCTGCCTCGATTTCCTTGGTGTAGTCCAATCCCCAGCGCGCAACACCGCCGACAATTACCAGCATTGCGTCCGGGAACCTCTGGCGGATCGCGGGCAACGCCCTCACCGCCAAATGGAAACCCTTATTCTCGAGCAGGTATCCGACAACCAGGATGATCGGGCGATTGACTGGCAGGCCCACCGCACGCCGCGCCTCGTCCTGGGGAATCATTTGGAATTTTGTCGTGTCGACTCCATTCGAAATCACGGAGACCTTGTCGGACGCGGCCCCGAGATCCCGCATTTTTCCCGCGAATTCCTCGCTGACCGCAATCAGTCGTGTCGCATGCTGCAATCCCCAGCGGATTGATTGCCCGATGACTGGAAGCTGTGGGAACCGTGCCATATCTTCGCCGCGCGCCGTCATCACCACTGGCACGTTGTAGTCGCGTCCCAGCATCGCCGCCACGACCCCGTCGGCATAGACGAAATGCGCATCAATCAGCTCAAACGGGAATTCTGCGTAGAGCCGCTTCACGGCGTTTCGGATGCCCCAGTACATCAACTCCGAATGCCAGTAGCCACCGATTTTGGGGATGAGCGCATACCGCGGCCGCGACACCGCCAGTCCGTCAATCACTTCCTGTCGTGGTACTTGCGAGAGCGGGTACCATCGGGGGAAAAACTTCAGGGGGGGGAAATAGGGAATGGGAGACATCACGCGCAGGTCGAATTCGTCACGCGCGGCGACCGCCTTCACACGCTCTTTGACAAAAACCCCGTGGATTGGTTGAACCGAGGACGGAAACGTCGATGCGAGGACAAGCACTTTTCGTCGACCATCGCGCCGGGCGGTCAGATCGCGAGCTGGAGAATCCATGAAGTGAGCGAAGTCGTGAGTGTGGCGTTGCCGCGCCGGCACAGAACTGCCTGACACGGGGCGGACGGTCCCGAACTGTTGCCACCTGGGCAATCACTGGGCGTCGCGATCCAAAGCGGCGCTGGCGGATCTTACTGGCACCAGAGTCGACTTACAACTAACGTGTTCGACTCCTGGAATGGGGCTCACCCGTCAACCATACCATTGGCAAACGGCGATGGAATGGACGCTGTCCACAAGGTCGCGTCGCCCGTTCCCACACACCGGCACCATTCCGCCTCTGGACCCGGATGGTCCTTCAATCCCAGAATGGCATGAATCGCCCCGGCCGGTGACTCGATCAGCCATTCAACGAAATAATCCTCCGCAGGCGGCTTGATGTTGCCGGGCCATCCTGGCGACTGTCCCCCGTTGCGAAAGCGGACTTCCACCCGGCAACTTGAGTAGACAAATCCGGTCATGACGATCGTCACCGGAGCGCGACACTGTTGTTCCACACGGACCAGAGCCCCTGGATCGCTCTGTCCATAGTCCCGGCATTTCCAACCGGCTGGATGTCCCGGGATGGAACGG
>JAPLOC010000956.1 GCA_026692825.1 Planctomycetota bacterium
GATCGAGTCGCTGGTCGTCTGTGAGAGGCGGTTCCGAAGAAGCGGTAGAATTTTGGGTGGCCCCAGGCTGTTTCACGGGAGCGTTCTCCGCCCCCGGCGAACCTTCAATCAGTTTCATCAGCTCGGCTGGCGAACTGGCGAGCGTCGACCGCAACTGTTGAAAAAGGTCTTGTGAAGTCTGGCGTTCCTCGGTCGAGGGACTTCGGGCCAGGCAGAGCGAAAACAAGCGGTCGATTCGCGGAACCAATTCCGCCGGCTGTTCCCGGTAAACCCGTGTCCCCAGCGCCTGGGCGCATTCAACGAAGACGGGGTCGTTGAGCAGAGTCAGTGACTGGAGTGGCGTATTCGAACGTTCGCGACGGGTGCAGACGATGTTCGACTCGGGAGCGTCGAAAGTCATCAACATGGGATAAGGGCTGGTTCGCTGAAACCACGTGTACATTCCCCGCCGATATTTGTCGGGGCCGGCGCTCTCCACCCAGCGGGCGCTGCCGGCGTACGTCAATTCGGAAACCCCGGCCGGTTGTTTCGGACGGACGCTCGGCCCGCCAATCGCGGGATGCAACAACCCGCTCGCCGCCAGCGCCTGATCCCGCACCAGTTCGGCTTCCACCCGGAAACGATTCTGTCGCGCCAACAGTGTGTTCTTCGGGTCGCGGTCGACCAGATCGGCGCGCGGCTTCGATTCCCGGCGATAGGCCGCCGAGCAGGTGATGATCTTGATCATCCGCTTCAAACTCCACGGGCCGCGGAACGTGGGGGGCGTGTTGGGACGCGGAGGAGGGACCATCTCCAACGTCGGCAGGGTGAATTCGGCCGCTAGCCAGTCGAGCAGTTCCGGATGCGAAGGAAGATCTCCGCGCGTTCCAAAATCCTCGACACTGGGGACAATCGCCTGTCCGAAGAGCTGTCTCCAGACTCGATTCACCGTCACCCGCGGCGTCAATGGGTTTTGAGGATGGGCCAGCCAGCGCGCCAGATCCATTCGCGTTGCCACCTGATCCGCCGCGATTCCCAGCGGAGGCAGCACCTCGGGCGTGTGGGGTGGAACTTCATCTCCCGGACGGAGAAAATCGCCGCGAAGCATCACATGGGTAGGACGCCGGGGAGTGACTTCAGAAATCGTGGGCGCGACCGCTTTGTCGTCACCCGGGAGCGCAGCAGCGAGGTCCAACTCGTTCCCCTGATTGAAAAACGCGAAGAATCCGTAGTATTCGCGCAAGGTCAACGGGTCGTATTTGTGTGAGTGGCACTGTGCGCAACCCAGAGTCAAACCGAGCCAGACGGTCGCGGTGGTGTTGACACGATCGACGACCGCCGCGACTCGAAACTCCTCTGGATCAACTCCCCCCTCTTTGTTGGTGAGCGTGTTGCGATGAAACCCGGTCGCGATTTTTTGGTCGGGCCGGGCCTCGGGAAAAAGGTCGCCGGCGAGTTGTTCGATGGTGAACTGATTGAACGGCAGGTCGCGGTTTAATGCTTCGATCACCCATTGCCGATACCGCCACGCGTAGGGACGTGGCGAGTCTTTCTCGTAGCCATCGCTGTCGGCGTAGCGGGCCAGATCGAGCCAGTGCCGACCCCAGCGTTCACCAAAATGGGGCGACGCCAGCAATTCTTCAACAAGCAGTTCATACGCGTTGGGGCGGGTGTCGGCGAGAAAGGCTGCGACCTGTTCGGGAGTGGGGGGCAGTCCAAGCAGATCGAGTGACAGCCTTCGGATCAGTGTCGAGCGGTCCGCTTCGGGGGAGGGTTCGATCTTCTCGCTTTCCAGCCGCGCCTGCACGAATCGGTCGACCAGGTTACGCACCAGGGCTTCCTTCTTGACCACAGGTGGTGCCGGACGTTTGACCGGCTGAAATGACCAGTGCTTCGAAGCTTGACCGCTGACACTCTTTGTTTCCGCCCCCCATTTGGCCCCTTGATCAATCCAGCCGCGAACGAGCGCGATCTGCTCCTTCGAGAGCTGTTCCCCTTCAGGTGGCATCAGGATATCTGGGTCCAGCCCGGCGATGTATTTGACCAGCAGACTCTCGGCGCTCTTTCCCGGTTCAAACGCTTTGCCAGAGTCGCCCCCGCGGAGCGCGTCCCCCTCGCGATCGAGTCGAAACCCGGAAAGCTGCTTGTCCGCCCCATGACAACTGTCACAGAACTTGGCGAAGATAGGTCGAATGTCGGTGTTGAAGTCGACCGCGCGATCGGCCGCGGCGGGGAGCGGTTTGGCGTCGTCCGCATTGACCCAGCCGACGGTGGTGTGCAGCACCACAACCAGCATGAGGCATTCGCGACGAAGCCAGAATCGGGAACTGAACACGGCGGGAGAACCAGGGGAAACGAATGCGGAGCGGTTTTCTGCCGTTCCATCGAATTGACACTACTTCACCAGCCGTCGGATGA
>JAPLOC010000957.1 GCA_026692825.1 Planctomycetota bacterium
CGACTGTGTTCTGCAGGCGGCCCGCGGACTGGAGTATGCGCATTCTCTGGGGATCGTTCATCGCGATATCAAGCCAGCCAACCTGTTGCGTGGCGACGACGGCGTGGTGAAAGTGCTGGATATGGGGCTTGCCCGGTTTGATCTGCCGGAAGAGCTGGAGGGGAGCGAACTCACCGAGTCGGGCATGGTCATGGGGACCGCGGCGTACATGGCACCGGAACAGGGGCGAGACACCCGTCGCGCCGATGCCCGCTCGGATCTCTATAGTCTGGGTTGCACGTTGTACTTCCTGTTGACGGGGCGGTCGATGTTTTCGGGCACATCGGCGGTCGACATGATTATGTCGCACGTCAGCGAGCCGATCCCCAGACTGACCGCCGGTGGTGTGGCGATTCCCCCGGAACTGGAGCGGGTATTTCGGAAGATGGTCGCGAAAGAGCCGGTCGATCGCTTTCAGACCGCCAGCGAAGTGATTTGGGCTCTCGAAGCCTGTCGGCACAGTGGACCCGGCGATGAAACGGGTTCCGAGCAAAGTCCTGAACGCGAGCCGTCCAACGCGGGGGGCACCTTGACGGAGGAGTCCGCCGGCGCGGTCGACCTCGGAGATCGCGCGGGGGCCGCTTCGACACGGACCATCGCCGGGACGAAGAGGATCGATGAGGTTTCCGGGGGAGATCAGGGTTCCCCGCGGTGGCGACGCCGCGGCTGGGCCGCCCTTCTTTTGGCTGCGGTCGCTTGCCTGCTGTTCTACGCGATCGGTGACCGTCCCGCTCGCAGGGATCCAGGAGTTGACGCGACTTCCCTGGAGTTCAACGGCAGTTCAAGCTACATGGAGGTGCCCGACCTGATTCCCACTGCCGGGGAGTCTTACACGGTCGAACTAATCGTCCAACCGTTGGATCCCCAGCCGCCGAGGCCGTCGAATGTCGTCTCGTGGCTGGGGCCGGACTGGATGGCGATCTATCGGAACGCGGATGGTCGCTGGGGACTGGCTCGCCGCTGGCAGGGGCGGCCGCTGGTGTTTGCCACCAGAGAATTTGACGAATCGCTCCATCCGATTCATCTCGCCGCCGTCTTCAACGGAAGTGAACTCCGACTGTTCATCGCGGGGCGAGAGGCGACTCTTTCGGTGGTCGATTATCAACTTGATGAAACGAACGGTGGGCTGTTTGTCGGCGGAGTCCCCCCAGGGCACCTTCCCGAGGAACGCGGTTTTCGAGGGCGCGTTCATGCGGTCCGTATCACCCGCGGCGTCCGGTATGAAACGTCATTCGCTCCTCCAGAACGATTGACGGCGGACGAAAAAACTATTGCGCTGTTTCCGTTGCCTCAAGGGGCGGCGAACGCCGGCGGCGAGGTGCGACGATGGGACGCGTCCCTTGTGGACTGCCAATGGAATCGCTGAATCGCTCCTGACCGGAATTGAATGAGTCCGGCGACAAAGGGGATGGAGCGGACGTTTAAAGGGGCCATTCCATGGAACTGCCCCCTTGAGTGAGAGCGAGGAGCGTCCCCCCATCTGACTGTTACTCGCTGGCTTTGTTGTTCCTTTGTGCCGCTTCAAGTTTCTTGACGTCCTCGGGCGACAACTGCGGGCGGTCGACTTTGAGGGTCAGTTTGTTGAGTTTGGCTGTCAGGGGAAACGGAGGGAGATAGTCGTTGTCGTTCACGCCCGTGAGCGTGTCGGAGCCGACGTCGAAACTCTCGTCCCATTGCAGGGTCATAGGCAGAGTTCTCTCCATCTTCTTCGTCATGACGTCCTTGCCATCCACCTTGAGTACGCCGGTGCCGGGGCGGCCCAATCCGCTCATGTTGTTGTAGAGCAGCGTCCCGACCCCGAGACCGTCATACTTGAAATCGAACTCGACGGTATGTCGGCCGGGCGCAAGCGCATCGGGGCCTTCCCACTTGATGCGTTCCAGGTCGATCAGATTCCAGAGAAACACCGGCTTCCCTTGGAGCAGATAGAAGCCGTAGCCTGCGAATCGCCCGCCCGACGTGAGGATCATCCCTTCCGCTCCCCCTTCCGGAACCGTGATCTCCGCGGTGATTGTATACGACGCGTTGAGGAACAGCGGGGAATCGCCCTGCGGCAGACCGACCATCGGATGTGTATAGACGAACTCGGTGCGGCCGGCGGTGATGTTCGGACGAGCGGCGACGACTCGCGCGGCGACCGAGGCGTCCATCGGAAAGACCTGGTACTTTCGGGCTTCCTCGATAAACTTTTGCTTCAAGGCTTTCACCTTGTCTGGAAACCTGTCGGCGATATTTTGCGACTGGCTGAAGTCGGTGTTCAGGTCGTAGAGTTCGAGAACCTGATTGTTGAGCGGGTCGGGATTCGCCGGGCCGAAAGCCTCCCACGGCGCTCGGTTCACTTTGGTACTCAGCAGCCAGCCCTCGTGATACAGCGCATACTGCCCCATCATCTCAAAATACTGGGTCTTGTGCCGCGACGGTGCCTTGGTGTTTTTTGCGTCAAACGTGTAGGCGAAACTCGTCCCTTCGATGGGTGCCTGCGGGATGCCGTCCACAGTCGTGGGAGCCGGGATGCCGGTGGCTTCGAGAATTGTGGGCACCACGTCAATGACATGCATGAACTGTTCGCGCAGGCCGCCGGCCTCCTGGATGCGGGCCGGCCAGGAGACTGCCATGCACTGGCGGATCCCCCCCAGCTTGGATGCGTTCTGTTTGAACCAGGTGAACGGCGTATCGAAGGCCCAGGACCATCCCGCCGACATGTGGTTGTAAGTCTGCTCGGTGCCCCAAACGTCGTGCCATTTCAACTGCTCGGCCGCGGGAAGCATGTTCACCCCGTTAAAGAACGCGACTTCATTCGGCGTTCCCAACGGCCCCCCCTCGGCGCTCGTGCCGTTGTCACCATTGATGTAAATGATGAGCGTGTTGTCGAGTTTTCCCATATCCTCGATCGACTGGATGACGCGCCCAATCTCGGAGTCGCTGTACGCCTCGTAGGCGGCGA
>JAPLOC010000958.1 GCA_026692825.1 Planctomycetota bacterium
GGCCATCATTTTGTCTCGTTCTTCCTGGCTCAGGTCTTGAAATCCTTGCTGATTGCCACCGTTCAGCTTACGCATCTCGGCCATCCGCTCGTCGTTCATCGCGTCGGACAGCTTCTTGATTTCAGCCGCCTCGGGGGAATCTTTCTCGATCCCCAATTCCTTCTGGACGGGTTCCATCAGGGCCAACCCCAACAGGCCGCCACCGCCGAACATTCCCCGTCCGCCGCCACCGCCAAAACCACCGCGCCCCTGCGCGTGCGCCTGGGGATTCACCGCCAGGACGACCGCCACCATCAGGCCCCACACCGCGAACATTCTGCGACTCATGGATCACTCCTGCATGAACAACCAGACGAGAAACAAGAGACTCAATTCTTCCCCAGACGATCCGCCCGGGAATGGCGGCCGCGAGCGCGGTCCTTCCGCCAGGATTCCGGGAGCATATCAGCGCCCGCTTTTTGGTGACAACCAACGGGCGAAGACGGGAAAGAAGTCACTTCCAGATGAAACTCTTAGTCACGCGGGAAAGCGCAAACCGCCGAATTGGGGTGATTTTCCCCGGGAATGGGATGGCGGGTCATGTTTCCTAATCGCGGTTCCTGCACTCTGGATAAGTGGCTGAAATCGAGAAACAAATCGTTGGAGCCGCGAATTTGTTTCGTTTCCGACCGTGCGAGGAATAATCCCCAACTTACTTTTCCTCTTCCGCCTCCCCGTCTCCATCCTGCCACTTCATCGCGCGGTGCATCGGTTCGATGCGCAGCACCACTTTCCCCCCCTGAAAAATCCGGACTGTACCGGTCGATTCCGAGACCGCGATCGAAATGCAGTCGGTCGCCTTCGAAATCGCCGCCGCCGCCCAGTGCCGGGCCCCCAATCCCTTCGACAGGGTGATTCCCGTCGCCGGCGCGTCGAGGTGCCGGCCGCCCGAATAAACCACCCCGTCAGCACCAATGATGAACGCGCCATCCAGTTGCGCGATTTCCTTCACGCTTTCCCGCACACGCGGATCGCGGATCTGGCGTTCTTTCGCGCTGTAGCCACGGAACGGGTCGTGGACCTGTTCGTGCGACATCTTCAGCACCTTGCGATGGTTGCCGACGACAAACAAAGTTCCGACCGGCTTCCCCTCGCGCCCTTCCCGTCCGATCTCCACCGCAACATCAACAACCACTCGCAGCGTTTCAAGGGGAACCTTCGTCTTGAGCAGTTGCAGATCGCGCGAGGTGAGTTTGGAAAGATGCTCACCCAGACTGATCACGCTCAACGTGTCGACGTCGTGGAGTTCAAACCCGGGATACAGAGCCACCACTTTGTCGCCGCTTTGCAGCAACTCGTCGGCGATCGCCTCAAGCAGCGCCTGGCTGAGCTGCTGTCGGCGGGTCTCGGGTTCCTGAATCAACGGCACCAGGTCGACATCATCGTCGAGAACGGTACGGAACAGTTCCATCCGGTCGGTCGCGACAACCAGCCGGGCCGGCTTGAGCGTGTCGCGGATCTTCGCGAAATCGTACGCCCGCTCGGCCAATAAGACGACCGCCTGCGCGTCGACCTCGGTGGCGATCCGCCGGGCCGCGTCGAGTAACTCGAGGAACGTTTTTGACGTCTCAATCCGCTTCATGCCGGCCTACTTGACGGAGGTGGTCTCCCGGGCCGCGATCGTCGTCGGCACGAGACGTTCTTTGTAACGGCTTTCGGCATGCATTGTCGACTGTGGCCCGAACGCACCGACGACGGTGCGGTCGAGTTTCGCCTCGCGCGACGCGATTTGCCCCAGCTCCAGATCAAACACGACTTTCCCCTCCAGCTCGCGCTGAATGAGCTGGGCGGCGATCGAGGGTTGTTCCAACGGTGTCAGAACCACCGTGCGATAGCCAATCGTCGCTTTGCCATCCACGACCGATTCGAGTTTGTACACGGTCTGCATGCGAATTCGCACGGTCAAGGCCGAGTCGTTCCGGGCGAACACTTCAAACGGCTCTTTCCACGTCTCGCCGACGGCGACCGGCTTAGCGGGAAGCGTCATCAGAAAATTGTCCGGCTTGGTTTTTGCGCAGGCATCGGTCGGCTCCGCCTCGGCGTTGACTCCCAGCCGCTTCGCTTCCAGGGTTTTGCCTGTCGGGTCAACCGACAAAACCGCCTGGGGCCGGCCCACCGTGTTGAGTACATGGCCGAACTTGGGATTCTTGCGTTTGTCGGGATCGGTGCTGTCGAAGACCACAGGGTCACCTTGGGAACCCTCTTCGTCTTCGAATGCCGCCGACATCCAGACCGAGTCGAGCTGCATTTCCAGCCGGGCGACCCCCGCGTCACTCACGTCAATCACGCGATAGCTGCGGATTGTCTTGGTCTTGTTGATGGCGATTTCTTTTTGGGATCCCTGAACGCTGGCGATTTTGCTGTCGTGCGAAATCTCGTACGACACGCGCTGCCCAGGCTGAAAACGGAATGCCAGGGTGAACTGCTCGGGTTTGGCCGCTTCGACTGGGGAATCCTCGGCCAGAGCCGACACCCCCCCGGCCAGGATCAGCCCCAGCAGGCTCAAAAAGGAAACGAACGGACGATGAAACAGAGGCTGGGACATGGGTCGAGTTCCTTCTCGCACGCGGAAATACACTTTCTCCCCCAATGCGGGAACCGGGGAGTCCGCAGGAGGATAGCAGAAGGGGGCGATTTTCGGGGAGAGCAGTTTCTTGTGGTTTGGGGCGGCGATCGAGGGCAAGCCCGGCGGGGGAGACTCGCGGAGGGGGAGTTTTGGGTTGGAAAGGGAATTTGCCCCCTGTTGCGACGATGCCCTTTTGTCGCGACGACGCTCCTGCGGCGTTGCGCCCGACGGCGCAGCCGGCGGTTGGGTCGGTAAGCGTGACCTGTTGGTTGACCTCAGCGTCTTGGGAGCAGCCGTTACCGATACGGCGATTCAATCTGTCTCCACTTGACTCTGCCGAAGGCGTCGTAGGAACGCCGTCCGCCACATGTCGCGACGACGCCCTTTTTGTCGCGACGACGCTCCTGCGGCGTCGCGCCCGACGGCGCAGCCGGCGGTTGGGTCGGTAAGCGTCACCCGTTGTTTGACTTCAGCGTCGTGGGAGCAGCCGTTACCGA
>JAPLOC010000959.1 GCA_026692825.1 Planctomycetota bacterium
GTCAGTCAACCTCTTGATTTTACCCTCAGGCATTCGATCGCAACTCTCGCAGAAAGCAGGTTTATGAGGAAGTTGGACCGCAATCGGCCCGGGGATTACCTCACGACTCGCATGATATCAGATTGACTGATGTTCCACAACTTCCATAATAAAAACAAAGGGGTCAGGACTCATTGATTGACGTGTCGGGCTGCGAGCGCTATCCCGTGTTCATCATGCCTCGACGAAAACGAGTTTGTCCACAGGGTGACGTGTTTCACGTACTCAACCGCCCGAGGACAGAGAGACGCGGTAGGGACGGGCATTGCTGCGCGCCCCCTGCACAGACCCGTACGTGCGGGAGGGAAGGTTTCCAGCCATGCGTGTGGTCTCTGACTCCGTGGGAGACACATCGGACTCGCCGTGAACGCTTCGACCCGACGGTTGCCCGACGAACCGCGTCACTCGGGGCCAAGGCGACTGGCTAGGTCTTACCTTGTACGTCTCTTTCATTCGCTACCCTCCTCCGGCTTACGCCGACGCACCCTGACCCCTTTTGTGCAGCCACCTGGAAAAAGATCGCCGATCTTGCGACGATTCTGTTCCGGACGGTGCGGATTCGCGTCGATCCGTCAGGTGCCGACGTGTTTTCGATTCAGTTCGGCGAACTCCCGCAAGGCAACGACATGATCAGACATCCCTATACCCGCCGCCGATTTCAGCATGCCGGTTTGCTGGCAGTCATGGCACTCCTTTCCGGGCAGGTTTGGGCCGAGGACGTGCGCCAGACCAAGTTCTCGATCACCATCGATCGGGGCGCGGATCTCGGGCAGAGTTTTGGGTCGCTGTTTGAAGTCGCCAGCGAGGAGGGATCGCTCGTCATCGGAGCCGGCTTTCAGAATCTGTACAACACGCGGCTGCGAGCCGACCGACATGCCGTGCAGTTTTTCGTGCGGCCGACGGACGGTGAGCGCGAGTTTCGCGTGGAGTCGCTGCCGCGTCCGAACGAATTGTGCGGCACCTATCTCTCGGGTCGTGACGAAGTGGTACGGTCGACGTATGGCGGATTGAAGGCCTGGAACTCGACGACGCGGTCGTGGAACGACGAAGCAGAGGTGGGGGGGACTCACGAGTCAATGCGGGTCGGAGACGGCCTGCTGGAATTCGGCGACAGCAACGTTCAATTCAACGGGCGGACGATCCTCCAACCGCCAGAGCGGGGGAAGTATCTGCTGTTCTTTTACGCCAGCGGGCACTTGTGCTTTTACCACGTCGAACGGGGCGATCGGGGTTATCGACCGTTCGAGAACGAAGCCGACGGCTTCAGCAAACTGCACGCCTGCCCGTGGACTCCCGATCAGCCGCGCGTGGATCTCTCGAAGGCGATCGTTCGCACGCTGCCGGTCGTCGGGGAGACAACGTTCGCCTGGGGACAACTCGGCGGGCAGATCGTTACCGGGTCGAACATCGGCGGGTTCTATGTGCTTGACGGCGGCGGCTGGAGGATGCTGCTTGAACCGAACATCAAGGTCAGCTATCAGCTTTATTCGACGATGGCGTTTCACGATCGGCTGTTGATGGGGCAATA
>JAPLOC010000960.1 GCA_026692825.1 Planctomycetota bacterium
GCCTGCTGCTACCTGACCCACGGATACTGGTTCTACGTGACCGGTTGGATCCCCCAGGGGAAGGACGCCCAGGCGGTCGACGCCAAGCTGATTCGGAAATACGGCATCGACGTCTCGGAATCGACTCGCGCACGGCGGAAGCGGGCCGGCCAGGCCAACCTGCAATACCTCCGCCACGGCCGGCTGTTCGTGATTCTCGCGACGAAGGGAGAACACCGGTTCTTCGACGACGAGGCGAAGATGGTCCGCGACTTCCGCCGGGTGCCGCTCAAGATCGCCGGGTACTCGATCAGCGTCCGCCGAGGGGGACGAACACGCGAGGGAAAACAGGACGACCGAATGCATTCTCATGTGCAGATTGAGCGGGGACGGTTCCAGCAGGAGACCGCCTACCTGCTCCAGTTCGCCCGGCAACTAGAACCCGATCGGCTTCAACGGGAATTGTCGCTCGTTCCGTTCGAACCGTATGCCCCAGTCCGGCGGCAAATGCTCTCCCTCCTGCGGACCGTCAACCGCGAACGGAAGCGGGCCGGACTGGGGAAGATTCCTCCCACGGTCCTTCGTCTGCGGCGGCAGGTCATCAAGCCGTTTGACCCCCGTCAAGTTCACAACGTGGGGGCGGTGCAGTTGGCGGGCACTCTGAGTCTGTGACCGTCCGTCAAAGTCCCAACAATCGCTCGCACACGTTTTCGACCGACGCGGCAACAAATGGGAGGTGACGGTGGACGAAAGTTGTGGCAAGTTCAACGCCATGAACGCCCCCTTCCTCGTCCTCGGCACACTGTGCCTCCTCTTTCCGAAGCAGGCCCTCATGGTGTGGATCGGGTTGTGGGTGATGTCGCGATGGATCTCGCGGCACCAGCTTTGAATCGCCTGTGACGGCGCGTCGTCCGGCCGACTGCAATCGCTCTACGTCCGGTGGAACGAACAAGCCAAATTCCTGTGACTCGCGTTTCAAGTGGGTGACCTCCCCGCAATGTGCATCACGCAGATCGGCCTCGACAGATTGGCCCGTCCGGCCCGTAGACTCGGATTCACCGATGGGCCTTCGTTTCTGCCGATGCGATGTCGCATTCATCCCTGGTGCCGGCTCGCTGGGAAACCCACCTTCGACTCCGTACGATGCACGAACATTGGATGGTGAACGGGCTGTTCCGAGACTGCCCGACATCCAACTCGACACGACAACGGAAAGCGAGATTCCCGGGATGATGCATGTTCGTGACAGGCAGACCAGCCGCCGCGAACCCGCGCGCCCCGTCGGTGGACCCGCTTCCGGCTCCTATACGTCGCGCATCATCAAGGCTGGCGCCCTGCTGGCCGATACGAAGACGCTGCTGGCCCAATGGGACGTCGCCGCCTCAGTCGGCGACAATCTCACCCGCATACGCCACGAAAACCTGTTCGGCAAAGCGTCGCGGTCGCGTGTCGAAGACATTCTGGGGATCTTTCGGCAGCGATACCTGAACGAAGAGTCCGTTGTGCGAGCTTTGTCGGTGCTCGTCCACGGGCGATTCCCGGCTGCCGCGCTCGATCGTGTGCTGTACTTCCACGCCGCCCGGGCCGATCGCCTGCTGTACGACGTCGTTGTCGAGTTCCTTCGCCCTCGTCACGCCGTCGGTCGGCTCGATCTGCCGGTGGCCGATCTCACCCGCCAACTGACCGAATGGGTCGAGAAGGGCAAAACCGCCGCGCACTGGTCGGATCCGACGATTCGCCGCATCGCCCAGGGCCTGCTCTCGACGCTGCGTGACTTCGGCGTGCTCGATGGGGCGGCTCACAAACGAATCGCTCCCGTCCACTTGCCGGTTCACGCCTTCGCCTACATCGCGTTCTATCTGAAACAGAACCAGCCGTCGGGAGTCCGGCTGCTCGAATCGAACGACTGGAAACTGTTCTTTTTGACAGCGGACGGAGTCGAACGCTCGATGTTCGAGGCGCACCAGCACGGGTTGCTCGAATACCATGTCGCCGGCAGCGTCACCCGACTGACCTTTCCCGCAACCACGTTCGAGGAGTATGCGCATGTCCTCGCTGCGCGATAGCATCGCTCCCCTCGAAAGCGACTTAAAGGCGAGTCCCCCCCGATTCAGCGTCTACCACGATCTGCCCTTCGCCATACTGCGTTACGATCCGGCCGACGAATGGGAACTTCGCCGCGAGATCAAACTGCTCGCCACCCGGCTCGAAGCGGCCGGCCGACAGGTGCACATTCTGCCGATGTCGCAACTTCTCTGGGACGCCCTCGACCAGGTCCGCGCGAAAGACGACGACGAAGGGCTGGAAGCGGTGATCGCGCTGGAGAAAGAACGGGGCTTTGTCGCAGCGCAGCGCCAGGTCACCACCTATCTTTCCAGCAATCGATGGGTCCCGCTGTGGGACCTTCTCGCGTCACGTCTCGCGGCCATTGAATCCGAGAACTCGGTCGTCTTCCTGACCCGGGATTGCGCTTCATGGATTTGAAAGACCGCGATGCTCTGGGCAACTATCGAGTGAAAATCTACGGATAAGGCAAGGGGATTTGCATGAAAACCATTGGCGAACTGCTGACGCGCGACCTCAGCCGCAAGATCGAAGAGATCATTCAGGTCGATCAGGCCGACGAACAGTCGGTGCATGCGGAGATCACCGAATACGTCGCGACCGACAGCATCCGCGAGCAATATCATCAATTGCTCAAGGCGGTCGCCGAGGCGCCGGCCGAGCCGCACGAAAGCGTCGGCGTCTGGGTCTCGGGGTTTTTCGGCTCGGGCAAAAGCTCGTTCGCCAAGAATCTGGGCTACGCCCTGCAGAATCGCCCCGTGCTGGGAACGCCGTTCGCCACGCTGTTCAAACAGCAGATCGGCGACCCGCAAATCGGCAATCTGCTCGATTCGATCAACGCCCGATTCCCGACCGAAGTCATTCTGTTTGAAGTCGCCA
>JAPLOC010000961.1:0-1093 GCA_026692825.1 Planctomycetota bacterium
TCCGATTCGCAAACCAGTTCGGCGAAGGTCCAGCCGTCATTTCACGGCATGAACAAAAGACAACACGAATACAAATACCCACCACCACATGTGTAGTCAAGTGTCCACGCCCGACTTTTGGAACTCGGATTCAAGAATCGCTACGACCCGAACATACAGAAGCAGTTTCAGTTGACGCGATAGTTGCACACATATACTTCCGTGCGCTATTCTCCAGCCAAAATCGGAAGGCGGCTGGTGGGTGGCCCCGGCTTTGGTGATCTCGACGTCTTCAAATGAGATCGTATGCCAGCCGGACTTGGACCTCCACTGGACGCGAAACCCGAACATTGGCGCGTTCGATAAGAGCTCATCGAGCGCGTCGCGCGACGCCACGATGTCGATGTCATCGGTCATCGCGGGATAGCCGTAGCGAATCGCCGCCATGCCCCCCACGATCGCCAAAGGAGCGTCGATCGCCCGCGAAAACCCAAAGGCGAGCCGGCCGGCGTAAGCCGCCGGGTTTTCGGCCCTCGTCGGCGCACTGTGCGCACGTCACGCCAAAAACCGGTCGGCTGACGCCCCGCCGCGGCGGGCTCGCCTGGCGTTGTGTCGGGGTGGCGTCGTTGGACTGCTCGCGTCTTGGCGCGACCCGCCGTGTGAACTTCGCCTCTGGCAGGACAAAATCGACACGCTCACCGTGATAATTTCGCAGCTCGATGGCTGGCCTGGATTTCCCCGTGCCAACGGTTCGCCGATCGCCTCGCGGAATTCGGTGCAAGACTCAGGACCGAAGTGGTACGCAACTCATGGTTTCGTGCGGCTTTCACCGGCGCTTACCCTGTCCACTTTCCATTCCGCAGGATCGACCGAACAACACTGGCCCCGTCTCCTTATCGTCCTCCCATCGGAGACGCTCCATGGGGCGTCACCGCGGTGCGTCGAAGAAACAGGTCGCCGTCGAGGTTTGCCGTCGCGACCCTCTCGAACGCCGGAATCTGGGCCTGTCCCGAATTCCTAATCTGGTATCAGCGGCGTTGACCGGTTGGCGGCCTCGGTTTTCGCCCTGTTCGCGACCCCTTTTTTGAAATTCGTGAAATTCCGCCAAGTTCCG
>JAPLOC010000961.1:1173-1956 GCA_026692825.1 Planctomycetota bacterium
ATCATCGGTTTTTGGAGACTTGCGATGTTCAATTTCCTGAGTTCCCTGTCGTCGCGATCCCGTGGTGCTTCCAGTCGCAAGCGACGTCCGTTTCAGAGTGGCCTGGCAGTTGCTTCCGAAGTGCTGGAAGCCCGGCAACTGCTGACAGGGGGTACGTTTAGTCCGGCCGCAGCTCTGCAGCAGGCGAATCACGCGGGCTTGGGCCTGCAGCTCCCGCCCCAGGTACACTATGACATCGTCAGCGGCCACAACCTCAAATCGATTGACAATTCCTACCCGGTGCATGACGACGCAACGCCGTACAAGTACGCTTATTTGGGTAACTCATACACCTTCTCGTTCGGATCGGGAGGCGCGAAGGTGACCATTGGCGACAAGCCGCTGACGGTCATCATTGATGACACGAGCGACACCACGCCGTTTGTCTACGCGAAAGTCAGTACTCCCGTCGGGTCTCTGGCGATTGCGTATGACCAGGGAGGCGGGATTCCGATGAGTCTCACCGTTGCCGCGGCGGCACCGACGCACCACGAAATCACCACGGGCAGAACTACGATCGATGTCATTGTCGCCTCGCCGTCAATCACCGGGAATTTCTACATTTCCGGTTACGCGTCAATCGGAATTCCCGATCTTCCCCTCTCACTCAATGTTGGGGGGGAAGCCTTGTTCAATTTGCGCGGCAGTCTGATGGATCGAGTGCAAACCGGTGCGCTCAATCTGACATCAATCGCCGACGGCCACTATAACAAGGGCGATCTGATTGGAAGCGATTCGAGTCTC
>JAPLOC010000962.1 GCA_026692825.1 Planctomycetota bacterium
AACGGATTGCCGAGTTGCGGCGGGCCTTGTCCGACCGAGCCGACTTTTGGATGACCGAAGGACCACGGCACGCCGTTGATTTGGCCCGTCGCGCTGTGGAACTGGGGGCGAGCCGCATCTTCGCCGCAGGGGGGGATGGAACCTTTCACGAAGTCGCGAACGGCCTGATCGCGACCGGCGCGACCGACGTCGAACTGGTTCTCGCGCCGATCGGATCGGCTAACGACTACGCGTTCAGTATCGCCCGCGAATTGCATGAAGCGGGACTGCCGCCCGACGCGCCGCTGTCGGTCGATGTGGGAGAAGTGCGGAGAGGGGACGGTCGGACGATGTACTTCATCGACGCGTTGGGACTGGGGCTCAACGGCCGGGTGACTGTCGAAGCGCAACAAATCGCCTGGCTGCAAGGGCTGCTTCTGTATGGATTGGCCACCGTACGGGCGTTGGCCAAGATGAAGAAATCGCCGATCATGAGTGTGCAGTGGAACGGGGGAATTCCCCTGGTGGGGCCGACGTTATTGCTCAGTGTGCTGATCGGGAGACGGGAGGGGAATTTTCCGCTGGCACCACGGGCGAAACTTGGAGATGGCTGGTTTGACTTCGTCCATGCGTCTGTCGAATCGCGCTGGGAGGCACTTCGACTCTTGCCGAGGGTGGCGTTGTTTGGACCGCCCGCCAATCACCCCCGGGTCAATCAAGGGTTGTGCCAGTCGGTTCGTGTGATGACACCCGAGCCGCTGACCGTCCACACCGACGGCGAGATTTTTTGCCGCGACTCGGATGGCGTGACGGAATTGGACATTCAACTGCTTCCCAGGCGGCTGACGGTGCGTTTGTGGAGTTCGCGCGGTGGAAGTTGAAGTGTTGACGCGGAGCCGCGTTGTTTCAGAAAAAACCTGTCCAGAATCAATACCGAACTTTTTTCAACGACCGGCGTGAATTCGACAAGGGTGCCACGGCCAGCGACCAACGGGAGTCGGCCCTGCGACCATCAACGGACGCCGCCACTGGAAAAGCCGCCAATTTTGGTATTCAAGTGGTGGTTGTTTCCTATTGATCGCTTCGCGGACGGTCGGCACGGCGAGTGTCGAAGTGCGTCGTGGGGGCGAGCGGCGGGTGACGCAAGGTTTTTAAGGAATGGCCAATGCGTGCCATGAGTCCATGACCGTCCTCCGCACGTCGAGGGAAGATGACATAACGGCCGGAACAAGCTCCCACACTCCAAACGCACCCGCTTGCGATCACGGAATTTCCGAATTGTTGCGGCCGACGCCGCAACGTCCTGAGGCGAATCGATGGCGTTCCTTCAGGAGTCGACCAACGGAGGATGCCTCGGAATTCATGGAACGGATTGGCGATCCCTTAAAACCTTATCTTGACCTGCCACCGGCATCCACTTCGCTCGTCGACACTCACGGAGCCGACTTATTTTGTCCACCCCGATTTTAGCCGTTCGTTCGAAGTGTCCGTCATTTCGACCGTATTCAAAACAACGCATTCGGATCGGCCGTCACAGTTTACCTGGGCCGTCGCAATTACCTGACAGGGACGCTCCGCCAATCCTGCCACAGAGACTTCGCGATCCAGGGCAGGCTGCGCAATTTGCTCATGCGGATTCAAAACCGTTGACGAAATCTACGATGAACGATTCGTCTCGCGAGATTCACTCGACAGACGGTTCGCTTGAACTCCTCATCTCGCCCACCGACAGGGCTCAGGTTGATCCATGGTTGCGTCTGAACTCTCCGCGACCCCGCAATATACCACCGGAACGCCACGCGGCGTTCTGGCCGGCGAGGCCCATCTGCTGCTCGAAATCACCAGAGGGCGAACGCGGTTTCCACTCCGTCCCGTGCGCGGACCCCGCTACCTGATCGGAGCTGCGGTCACGTGTGACCTGCGTCTGGGGGGTGAAGGGATGCCCGCACTGCACAGCCTGATCACCACCGAAGATCAGGTGTGTGAACTGGAAGCTATCGCGGCGGAGCCGGCGTTGCGTGTCAATGGACAGGTGGTCCAGTCGGTACGACTCAAGGATGGCGATGTCATTGAGATTGGTGAAGTGGAATTGACCGCCCGGATGGTGGCGGGGCGCACTCCCGCGAGTATAGCGCCGATGGAAATCGCGATGAGCGATGACCGTCCTTTGAGCGAACTGACAGCGAGCGAGCTCGTTCAGCGAATTGAGGCCGAGCAGTACGAGGTCGACCAGTTTGAACAGGGACGTCGCGCGGGAGCCGCCACGCTCATGGCCGACTTGCGTCGGCTGCAGCGCCAGGCACCGGAACCCACCCGCGTCGACAGCGGCACAACACCAGCTCGAGGGCCGCACTTCGCGCCGGTCGCCGACACGGGCCGGGATCTGCGCGGGGCGACGCCAGTTCGCTCCAATGGACCGATCGACCCTGTTCAGGGCGGGGAACTGGTGGATTTGGCTGAACAGCTCGCCGCTCTTTCGGACGAGTTAAAACTGAGTCTCGCGGGAGTCGGCGAACGGGAAGGGGAATACGCACAGTCGCTGACGCAGTTGCTGGAAATGCAGCAACGGCTTGCGGAACAGCTCGCCGAGGTTACGGAGTCGGTCGATCGCCTCCGGGAACAGCAGGAGCGATCCACGTATGAACCGGTCCGACCGCGGGTGATCGCATAGCGTCCACGATTCGACGTTCGAAAAAACTACGAAACCGGCGGTGAGAATGTCACGAAGGACATCTTTGCTGCCGGTTGTTTTTATTCAACCACCCGCTTGAATCGTAGATGAGTTCCACGGCCAGCGACCAACGAGTGCCGGCCGTGCGATCGTAAACAGGCGCTACCAACGGAGAGAATTTGACAGGATGAAGA
>JAPLOC010000963.1 GCA_026692825.1 Planctomycetota bacterium
TTTTGAGTCAATCAGGCCGGCAGCGCGGGCAAGGCGTTTGAATCGCACCGCACCTGGATTCTGCACAACGAGGCGTATCTCGAAACGGAATCGGGCGAACGTGTACCGAAGGAATCGGTTTCCGAACCGACATTCCAGGCCGACGGTGCGGTTGGGATGAGTTACCGATTCGCGAATCTCCCGATTCCGTGGGACGACGACGTGTTTGTTTATCAGGCTCCGGCGCTCATTGTTGATCTGCCGGTGAAGTTCTCCGTAGAATTCGCCCCCACTCCACCCGAAACCACTCCTTGAGGAACCACGATGAATTCTCGCGACGCGATCAAGCTGAACCTCGATATGTCCGACATGATCGTCAATATGTACCTGGGCGATCTCGACGACGGCGACCTGCTGGTTCGTCCCATTCCCGGCACCAATCACATCGCCTGGCAACTGGGACACCTCATCGCCTCGGAGAATCACTTCATTGAAGAGATTGTTCCCGGTTCGATGCCGGCGCTTCCCGCGGGCTTCGCCGACCGGCACACCCCCGCCACCTCGCGACTCGATTCCGCGAGCGCCTTTCTGACGAAAGCCGAGTACCTGAAGCTGTACGCCGAGCAGCGGGCCGCGACATTGGCCACACTCGCGAAGCAGTCCGACGCCGACCTCGACAAAGCTCCTCCCGAGAAATTCAAGGAGTACACGAAGAGCGTCGGCGACTGCTTCAGCCTGCAGGGGACGCACACCATGATGCACGCGGGGCAATGGGCGATCATCCGGCGGAAACTCGGTCGGAAGCCGATTTTCTAGAGTCTGATTTTCACAGAAGCCTCTTTCGACGGTCGCCCATGTCCCTACCGGAATCAAACACGCCGGCGGCCGCGGAAGAGGCTCCACTGCATCGCACATTGGGGGTTTGGCAGGCGACCGCGCTCAACATTGCCAACATGGTGGGGATCGGGCCGTTCATCACGATCCCGTTGTTCATCGCCAAAATGCAGGGGCCGCAAGCCCTCATTGGCTGGATCATCGCTGCGGTGCTGGTGTTGTGTGACGGTTTGGTCTGGAGTGAACTCGGGGCGGCGCTCCCGGGGAGCGGCGGGTCGTACCATTTTCTCTCGAAGATCTACGGCGGCACGCGCTGGGGGCGGGTCATTCCGTTTCTGTTCATCTGGCAGTTTCTCATCTCGGGAACGTTGGAGATGGCTTCGGGGTACATTGGCGCGGTCGACTACCTCAAATACGCGCTGCCGACGTTGGAACCAACTCTTGCCGACTGGCACATTCCCGGTGGCACGGGGAGTGTGGCGGCGGTTTGCTCATTGATCGTGACCGCCATCCTCTGTCGGCCGATTCGGTTTCTGGGACATCTCGGGCTGATTCTCGCGGGGGGTACGCTGATGACGGTCGCCGTCGTCATTGTTGCAGGTGTCAGCAATTTTCGACCGGAACTCATCGAGTTTCCCGAGGGAGCCTTCACACCGAACCGCGCGTTTTTTGGTGGACTGGGGGGGGCGATGCTGATCGCCGTCTACGATTACCTCGGCTACTACAATGTTTGCCACCTGGGAGACGAGGTGGTGAACCCGGGGAAGACGATTCCGCGTGCCGTGGTGATTTCGATCATCGTGATCGCGCTCGTCTATCTGTGCATGAACGTCGTGATCATTGGGGTGGTGCCCTGGCAGCAGGCGATGGTTTCCAAGAATATCGCCGCGGAGTTCATGGAAACGCTGTATGGGCGAAAAGTCGCCGTCGTGTTCACGGCGCTGATTTTGTGGACGGTCGCCGCCTGTATGTTCGCGATTCAACTCGGTTACTCGCGGATTCCCTACGCGGCGGCCCGCAACGGCGATTTTTTCCGAATCTTCGCCGTGGTGCATCCCGTATTCTGCTATTGGCCGTTGCAAGAGGTGATCGACGCCGCCGTGACGGTTCGGATTTTGATTCAGTTCATCGGCCAGATCATCGGTCTGCATCTGTTGCGCGCGCGACGTCCCGCGGTCGAGCTGCCGTTTCGGATGTGGCTGTATCCGATTCCCAGTGTGGTGGCATTGTTGGGTTGGTTGTTCGTCCTCGGCACCTCGACCTGGCTGGCGTTGGGAATGGCCCTGGGAGTTGTGGTCACCGGTCTGGCGATGTTTCTGGTGAAAAAGTTGTACGATGCCGCGAGTGAACGATGCTGACTGAAACCGAGTTCCTCGATCTGGTCTCGGGGCGCCGTCAGGGAGTCGGTCCGGCGCTCGCACGGTTCGGGTTGTGGCTCGCCTCGGGCTTTTATGGAACCGGGGTCACGCTGCGCAACGTCGCTTACAACCTGGGGATTCTGTCTCCCCGGCGGGCGGGACTTCCGGTCATCAGCATTGGCAACATCACCACGGGGGGGACGGGAAAAACACCGTTCGCCGCCTGGCTGGCGCGGTGGTTTCGAAACCACGGAGTGCGGGTCTGTTTCGTGAGTCGGGGGTATCGGGCCGAATCGGGAAAGCAGAACGACGAAGCGCTGGTTCTCGATCAACTCTGCCCCGATGTTCCGCATTTGCAGAACCCCGATCGATTTCTCTCCGCCGAGATCGCGCGGATTGAACTGGAAAGCCAACTGATCGTGCTGGACGACGGTTTCCAGCATCGGCAACTCGCCCGCGATCTGGACATCGTGCTGATCGACGCTCTGAACCCGTTTGGATATGGGCACTGGCTGCCACGGGGGTTGTTGAGGGAACCGCGCATGGGAGTCACCCGGGCGCAGATCCTCGTCGTCACCCGGGTCGACCAGGCCGAACGGCACGCACTCGAGCTGCTGCTGCATCGCGTGCGGGGTCTGCATCCCGAGGGCCTTGTGGTGCAGGCGAGCTTTCCGCCGCTGGGATTGATTTCCGCCTCGGGAACGCGGGTTCCGCTGACGCAGTTGCATGGTCAGACCGTGGCGGCGTTCTGCGGGATTGGGAATCCCGAGGCATTTGAGAGCAGTCTGCGTCTGGCTGGCGGCCGGGTGGCCGCGTTCCGCAGATTCGCCGACCATCATCCCTATTCCCTCGACGATGTCACCGAACTGACCCGGTGGACGAAAGACATCGCTCCGACGCTGGTGGTCACGACCCAGAAAGACCTGGTGAAACTCGACATCGACCGGCTGGGAGGAGTCCCGTTATGGGCGCTGGAAATCGGGACTCAGATTCATCAGGGAGCGGAAGCGCTCGAGGCCAAACTGTTTGAGATTTTGGAACGGATTCCACGGGATGACGGATAAACAACGGCCATGAAACGACACCGCTCCACGGCAACGATGCGGTGGAGCGGTTTTTGGAAACGTGCTGTGCGCCATGGCGATCCTGAAACTCGGACGGTGGCGTTACTCGGTGACCTTGCGGTACTTCGCGTCACCAAAGCCCAGAACGGGGAAAAAGATGAACCAAAGAAGTGCCAAACCAATCCCGAATCCCTGCCCCTTGCCGAAGTTTTTCGCGACATCGATCCCGATCAAAATCGCCACAACCAGATTGACGCAGGGAACGAAGCAGAGCAACGCCCACCACATC
>JAPLOC010000964.1 GCA_026692825.1 Planctomycetota bacterium
ATGCAGCGGCGTCATCGCCGGGACTCCCGAGTACATGTCCCCCGAACAAGCCCGCGGCGAAACGGTCGACCATCGCAGCGATCTCTTCAGCCTGGGAAGTGTCTTGTACGCACTGTGTACGGGCCACTCGCCGTTTCGGGCTTCAACGACCATGGGGATTCTCCAGCGGATCTGCCACGACGCACCGCGACCGGTGTGCGATGTGAATCCGGAGATCCCGGATGGAATCGGTCACTACATTGAACGATTGCTCGACAAGCGGATTCAACGCCGACCCCAGTCGGCGACCGAAGTCGCGACGTGGTGTGCCGACCAGTTGTCGCAGGTTCAGCTTCCATCCGTGGGACGGCGTACACGACGGCGCCAGTTGCAAACGAAATGGGGAATCGCTGCCGTTGGAATCATCGCCACGTCGGCTCTTGCGAGCTTTCTCTGGACATCGCGCTCCCACGCGCCCCGTTCCGACGTCCCTTTGATGACGACGGTATTACCTGAACCGTCACAATCCGTGGAAGACACCCCGCCGGGCCCAGATCCCGTCGTACGTGAAATCCCCCAATCCAAGCAGACAGGCTCCCTGGAGGACACTCAGGAACTCCGGGAGATTCGCAGCCTGCTCGAACGGATCGAACGCGAAACCCAGACTTCCGGACCAACTCAACTCGACCGCTGGAACGATGAGATCCAACGACTCATGCGATCGGTCGAACAGTTGGAGGCCGAAAACCGACGTTGAGTATCCCGAACCCAGACCCCTTTTTTCGGATGACCCCATGTTCAAAAACCGATTCGCCGTTCGTCCTTTGTGGTTGGCACTTCTGCCGCTCGCCTTCGTCACCTGGTCAGCCGTCGATGGCCAGATTCCCATGACCAAACCCAGGTCCGACACTCCCGGGGCAGGGGCAGGTGTGGAAAATGTTCCCGTCGCGCCACGCGACGATAGCGCGAATCTCACTCCCCCAATAGCTGATGTGCTCGCACGACCCGAAGAATCGGGCACCGGCCAAGTTGCCCCGACGGGAGGAGCCGGCTCATTCGTGAGCCCCGAAGCCCAGCAGCAATCGGAACTCCAGCGGCTACTCCGACTGTACGAAGAGGAAGGGCTCGAAGAATCGGAGCGGGGGAAACTGCGTGACGACTTGAAGGCTTTGCTGACGCAAATGTTTGAACAGCGCCAGGAACGCCGGGCGGCGGAGATCGCCGACATCGAAAAGCGATTGACCAAACTCAAAGATTTGCACAAGAAACGCGCCGATTTGAAAGAGTCCATCATTGGCAACCGGTTACGGCAACTGCTCGAAGACTCCGAAGGGCTCGGCTGGGGTGACGACACAACGGCCAGCGGCACCGGCGAGTCGGGCAGTTCCTTCAACCCGTTCAGCATCCTTTCCGGGTTTGGTTCACAAGGGGGGATGATGTCGTCTGGTTCTGGATTCTTCGGACCGCGCGGAACGACCGGCGGAGGGATGGCCCCCCCAACTCCCCGGGGCGGGGACACGTGGAGTCCGGAAACTAGCCGACCCAGGACAACGCGACCCGGCCAGCGCCGCCGAGTGAACCCTGACGTCGAGTACTTCGAGCCGGCTCCAGAGGGAAAACGCCAGTAGGAACGGTCCAAGTTCATAACCGTGATTTTGCACGGCGTGCGACAGGAAATGCAGAGGAACCGGCAGCAGGTCTCCGTAGCGTGGAACTTATTCAACGGCCCGCTTTGGAGCTAGGATTGCCCAAACCCAGAGAGCAGGAATGGCGCGCAACTCCATCCTGTTCATCCCTTTCATCCTCTTCATCCTGTCAAATTTTTCCGTCAGTCGTACGCATTCGCATAGCGGCACAACCACATTCCGCAATTCGGCTCCACGGCCCACTCGATACGTTCGCTGGCCGTTGCACCCAAAATTGAGTGCATCCCGTTCCAAATGCAACGACGGCTGCGCCGCGATGCGCCCGGCCTATGGACGGGTGATCGTGAATCGATGCGGCACGCCTTGACGAGAGTCGTTGAGTCCGGGGAAACTGGCGGTATCCCCGTCCAGTCTGCCTCGCGAAACACTCATCCATGAATTTCCTCCCCACACCGCTTGCCGGCTGCGTGATGATTGAGCCGAAAGTCTTCGGAGACGATCGCGGTTTTTTCATCGAGACGTTTCACCGCCAGAAATTCGCCGCCGCCGGCATCGACCTGGAGTTCGTCCAGGACAATCATTCGCGATCCCGGAAAAACGTGATCCGTGGGCTGCATTACCAGTTTCAGCATCCGCAGGGGAAACTGGTGCGGGCAGTCAACGGCGAGATTTTCGACGTCGCCGTCGACCTGCGGGCCGACTCCCCGACAAAAGGCCGCTGGTTCGGCACCATCCTGAGCGAAACCAACCGTAGGCAGTTGTACATTCCCGCCGGCTTCGCCCACGGTTTTTGCGTGACCAGCGACTCAGCCGACGTGATCTACAAGTGTACCGATCTCTACCATCCGGAGGATGAGCGGACGATTTTGTGGAACGACCCGACGCTGAACGTCAGTTGGCCCCTCATCGGCACGGCCATCATTTCCGCCAAAGACG
>JAPLOC010000965.1 GCA_026692825.1 Planctomycetota bacterium
AACGTGTGTGTCCCTTCAGGTCGAGTAGCGGGGCACCGGTCTGCGCATTCCATACCTTGGCTGTCAGATCCCAACTACCGGTGACGATTCGTGTACCATCGGAACTAAACGCCACACTCGTGACTTCCCGCTCGTGGCCATACAGCGAAAACAATCCCCGCATTTGTGATCGCAGGTAACGCCACTCCCAACCTCGCTGAGCCTCGGGAACATCCAGTAGCTGTTCAATCGCCGCCCAGGCGTTGTTTGATTCATACGCACTCCGCGCCAACAGAAATTTGTCAATCCCGCGCTGATACGTGAGCTCCTCCAGTCGGTTGTCGGCAATCTTCAGAGCGGAATCACGCTCTTCCACCCGCTCGCCTTCCTGGCGCAGTGCCTCGGCTTCCTGCTCCAACGCCCCCTCCATCTTCGCGAGTGCGTCGTCGCGTTCCTGGACCCGTTTGGCCTCCGCCTCTTGCGCCTGTTGCGCACGAAGCAACCCCCAGGTCGTCCCGATGATCCCGCCGACAAGGGCCATCAACACTAGCCCTGTCGTGACTGCCGTGATCCGATTGCGTCGCAGAAGTTTCCGCAGCCGATAGCCGGTCGACGGGGGCCGCGCCTCGACCGGTTCGTCGGCCAGGTACCGCTCGATGTCGCGGGCGAGGCCGTTCGCCGTCTCGTACCGGCGGTTCCGCTGCTTTTCGAGACATTTCATCACGACCCAGTCCAGCTCTCCCCGCATCATCGCCATCAGCCGCTTTGGCTCGGTCTGCCGCAGCGCGGCCAGCGAGGGCAACGCCTCTTCCGTCGAAAGGCGGGTGCTGGGCTTCGACGGCTCGTCTTCGCGCAGGATCCGAATCATCTCGTGCAGCGCTTTTTGCTTCAGACGCTTCGAATCGAGCGGACGGAACCCGGTCAAGAGTTCATACAGAATGACCCCCAGCGAGTAAAGATCGGCCCGGGTGTCGATGTCGTCGGTCGTGTACCCGGCCTGTTCGGGAGCCATGTACTCCAGCGTTCCCACCACCGCTCCGAACTGCGTCGACAACGTTTTTTCGGTCAACTTCCCCGACGTCGCTTTTGCCACCCCGAAGTCGATCACCTTCGGAACCGGCCGGCCGTCGACCATCGTCACCAGAATGTTCGCCGGCTTGAGATCGCGGTGGATGATCCCCTTCTGGTGCGCATGCTGCACCGCCTGGCAGATCGGCAGAATGAGCTGCAATCGTTCCCGAATTCCCAGTTTGAGTTCATCGCAGAACTTTGTCAGCGGCAGACCATTCACCAGTTCCATCACAAAATACGGTTGCCCGGTCGCCGTCACCCCCCCGTCGAAAACGCGGGCGATGTGCGGATGGTCCATCAGCGCGAGCGCCTGACGTTCCTGCTCGAATCGCTGCAACACGCCGCGCGAGTCCATTCCCGCGCGAATCAGCTTGAGGGCCACGCGGCGTTTGACCGGTTCCGTCTGTCGGGCCACCCATACCTCCCCCATGCCCCCTTCGCCGATCTTTTGCAGCAGCACATACCGGCCACCGACCACCGCCCCCTCTTCCCCGCGCGCAGCGGACAGTGGCATTGCTTGAGCTGCCGGTATCACCGGGGCTTGCTCCTGAGTCGCGATGGAATCGTCCTGGAGAACGGCAACGTCATTGGCCGGGATGAATGTCTGTTCCGAATCGGCGTCGCCAGGGGAGACGGAAGAGGGGGGGCCGCCGGCCGCCGACTCACCGTGCAGTCCGAGTGAACTCCCCGGAGCGTCGTGCGCCCGGAGCAATTCGCTCAGCCGCTCCCAAACCTTCGGGTCGGTCACCCCTTCCCGATGAAACGCCGCAACGCGTTCAGCAGCAGGAAGTTGCGACAGCTTGAGAAACAGTTCCTGCAATCGTTGCGGTTCGATCGACATGTTCGGCTTCCTCCAACAGAAAAACTCGGACCGATATCAATGCGACGTTTCGATCGCTGGCTGTCGAAAAAAATTCAAGAATTTCACAATTCCCCCAGAGCGGCCCGCAACCAGGCGCGGGCGTAGGTCCATTTCTTTCGGACAACATAAACGGTCTGCCCGATCGTGGCGGCGATCTCTTCATAACCCAGGCCGGCGAAATGATGCAGTTCGACAATTCGTGCTGCCAGCGCGTCTTCGCTGGCGAGTCGATTGAGCGCCGCGTCGAGTTCGATCAGTTTTTCGTCGGCGGTGGGGGCGCGAGGATCGCCGAGCGGCTGTCTCTGATAGTCGCCTCCCCCGCTTCACCCGGTGTTTCGCCCGGGCGTGGTCAACCAGAATTCGCCGCATCGCTTCGGCCGCCGATGCGAAGAAATGACCACGCCCATCCCAGGCCCCTGGGTGATCGCTGCCGACCAGTCGCAGGTACGCCTCGTGAACAAGGGCGGTCGGCTGGAGCGTGTGGTCGGACGCTTCCTGGGCCATGCGGGCCGCCGCCAA
>JAPLOC010000966.1 GCA_026692825.1 Planctomycetota bacterium
CGACGATCAAGTCAGTGAGTTCTTCCGGCGGCTGTCGGTGCGACACACGATGCGGTACCACGCGCACTCTTGGACCGGCGGAACCGGACACTTGGACCAGGGTCGCTTTCTTCCCATTCAATTGGACTTCGTCCGTCGTTCGTCCCCTCGCAGAACGTCTTGCACGTCGGGGCTGCCAGCCAGAGCGTCAGGGGTGGGAGCGCCGGCGGCGAGCAGGGCCCGGGCGGTTGCGGGGTAATCGCCATCATGCGCTCGGTAGTTCAGCGAGCCCCAGATGCACGCGGCTAAGGGATCGCCGCCGTAGACGTTGCGCTGCGTGAGCGACGCGCCGTGGGCGATGAGCAGCCGGGCGGTCTCGACGTCGCCACGAATGCAGGCCCGATTGAGCGGAGAGCCGTCGGTGCCCCCGGCTTCGTCGACTGGAAAGCCGAGCTCTAACAGCAACCGCACCGCGGCCAGGCGATTAGCCCCCGCCGCCTCGGCTAACATCTCGGGATGAACTTCCACAAGTTCGGCCAACCGACTGGGGCCACTGGCCACCATGGCCCGCGCTGTCGCCTCGTCACCCACGGCGCAAGCCAACGCGAACTGCTCCACCCTTGAAGTCTCCTGCATCAACCGCTCGTAGATGGCCTGGTGGCCCAGCGTCGTCGCCAGCTCGTGCGGCGTCTTGACGCGAAGCTTCCATTGATAGATCGTGCCGCCGGCCTCGGAAGGGACCGGGGGGTAGCCTTGTTGACCTACGCGCATCGTTGCACAGCCGGGATGTTCAGCCAGCGCTCGCTCGACGAGCGCCAAATCCCCCAGGCTGATCGCGATGAAGATGTCAATCGTCGAGCCGCTGGTCGACGCAACGAGCGTCGATTTCGGCGCCGCGATCAAGCAGCAAGTCGACAATTTCGGGGGTCGAGGCGACGTGCAGCGGCAATCGACCGTCGCCGCCACGCTGGTGAACCCGGTCGGCATCCTCGTCAAGCAGTTGCCGCACTCGTTCGAGCCGCCCCAAGTGCGCTGCCGCATTGATGTCGACCTCGGCTCCGCGGCGAATCAGCGCGTCGGCCAATTGGGGATTGACGTCGTCGAGAACCGTGTAGCCTCCGGCCCACCAATCGCTTTTCAGATTGATGTCGGCACCATACTCCAGCAGCACATCGACGACGTCGATGTGGTCGCGGGCGGCGTTGATCGCGCGCGAGCCGAAGCTGAACAGCGGCCGGTTGACGTGCCTCCGCAGGACAGGATTCTCGGCAAGGAGTTTCCTCGTATGTGCCGCGTCGCCTTGGCGCACTGCCGCCGAGAAGGGGGCCAGTTGGGGCACTGCTCCAAGTCCGATCAGGTATTCCGCCGTCGCTGTGTCGACATCGTCCAACACGCTCAGGCTGCGACTCCAAAACTGACCGCGCGCGTTGATGTCGGCACCGAATTCGAGCAAGACTTCAACCATCTCTCGATCGCGACGAGAGTAAACCATCGCCGGCGTACCCATCTCGAACATCGGGTCGTTGATCCGTTCGCACAGTTTCGCGTTCTGGCTCAAATGTCGTCGGACCTCTTGCGCGTCGCCGGCTTTAACTGCTGTTTTGAACGGTTCCAGGTCGAGCGGCGGCTCCAGTGAAGCCGAAATCTGGCCGCCGGTACTGAGATGACGCTTCAGCGCCGGCCAGTCGTCGAAGCCATACTCGCGGGCGATCACGAATAGGGCATCGCTCAACTGGAACGGGCTTCGTGCGATCGCGTCGTCCGTGGCATTTTGGGAGCGCGGAAGCGACTGACGAATGCGGGACAGCGCCCGGGCGTCGGCGGCGCGATGGGACTTGAGTAAGTCCTTGGCCTGGTACTTGAAGTGCGCCAGATTGGGACGCTGCGGGAACGGCTGCGAAGACATACGATCCTCCTTTCGCGAGAGTGCCTGCGTCCGCATTAAACTGGCTGAAAGAAGGTGTGTACGAGAGTCTCGTTCCAGGGGAGTAGGGGGACTTCTGTCCTTTCCGCGGACTGGCGGCGCCCTACTTGCGCCGTCGAAGAGTGTAGCAGATGGATCCTGTCGAGAGGGAGGCATTCGGAGCGTCGAGGCGTCTGGCACAACTCCGCCGCCAACGTCGGGATGTTCCAGGACACATCAGTCCCATTGACGTACGCATCCAACCCGCACCGAACGGCCCTTCCGGAAAGGAGAAGAATATGAATGCCCTTACCCACCCCATAACCCGGCGAGCGGTGTCCCGCCTTCTACAATTTGCGTCGGACGCCCTTCCGAGTTGACGATCCGCAGTTCATGGTCGATCCCCAGCGCGTGGTAGATCGTCGCAGCCAGATCCTCGAGCGAGACCGGTTTATCGGCTGGGTACGCGGCGTCTTTGTCCGACGCGCCGTACAGCCGGCCCCCCGGTATTCCCCCCCCGGCGATCAGGGCGGAAAACAGCGTACTCCAATGGTCGCGCCCCCAATCGGCGTTCCCCAGCGGTGTGCGACCCATCTCCCCCAGGGCCACAACCAGCGTTTCGCTCAACAGCCCCCGCGCTTCGAGATCGCCGATCAGGGCGGAATACGCTTGGTCAAACGTTGGCAGCAGTTGATTTTTGATGTCGTGACTGTGTTGGTGCGAATCCCAGCCGTAGCCGTCGATGAAGTCGTAATGCACGGTGACGAACCGGACTCCCGCCTCGACCAGCCGCCGCGCCATCAGCGAAGACTGCCCGAACAAGTGCCGGCCGTAGCGGTCGCGCACCGCCGTCGGCTCGCGCCGGATATCGAGCGCTTCGCGCGTCTTGTCGGATGTGACCAGTGCCAACGCCCGCCGTTCAAACGCCGAATAGCCCTCGACCAGCCTTGACCCGGCCGCGCGGCGCCGGGCGTCGTCGAACTGGTCAAGCAGCGATCGACGACGTTCAAGCCGATCGAGAGTCATCTCGCTTCCCGGCACCAATCCCTCGATTTGAAACGTGAGTTCCTCGTCGGCGCAATCACGCCAATAGGGGTTGTCGGTCGGGAATCGCTTATCGATCTGCGTCGTCAGCGGGTTGTATTGCTGTCCGATCCAGCCGGCGTGTTCCCCGGGTCGCAACGATTTCGCGAAATCCTGAATTCTCCCAAGAGTGTTGGGCAACACCATGTACGACGGAAGTCGGCGCTCGGCCGATGC
>JAPLOC010000967.1:0-1259 GCA_026692825.1 Planctomycetota bacterium
GCAGGCCTGGCACCCCTTCGTCCCACCGGGAGGGTGGATCCCAGTTCTGCGCGCTGTACTCCAGGTACGCATGAGGGATGGAGATACGGAGCGTGGAGGTAACAGGCCATGGAGCGGATCCCGACGACGCGCGAGGGCTTCGATAAGCTTCGCGAGGAAATCCGAGTCCTCGAAGATGAGGAAATGCCGAAGATTGCAGAGAAGATCGGCGAAGCGCGGGCCGAAGGGGATCTCAGCGAAAACGCCGAGTACCACGGCCAGCGCGAGGCGCAGGGGCTATTGCAGGCGCGAATCAACCGGCTGAAAGCCAAACTGACCGCGTCGTATATCGTCGATCCCAAAGATCTCCCCAAGGGGGTCGCCGTCTTTGGTTCGGTGGTGACCGTTCGCGACCTGACGAATGGCATGGAAGACAAGTACCAGTTCTGCGGTCCGGGCGAAGAAGACTACAGCGGCGACATCATGAAGATTCTGACCAGCAGCCCGCTGGCGAAAGCGATGCTGGGAAAGAAACCAGGGGACCAGGTCGACGTTCCGTTGCCCAAAGGGTTGCGGAAGATGGAAATTGTCGCGGTCGACGACGCGGGCTGATCCCGCAGTGCAGTTCATCCAGTGCGCCGGCGGTGTGGGCCTGTGGCGGTTGATCGTCACGGACCCGCGACGGGCGAAATCGAAAGCAACCGAGACTCCACCAGGAATTTCCTCACCATGCGTTCGCTTGTGACCCTGTTGTGCCTGGCCGCCACGTTGGTGTCGACACGTTCCACGTTCGCCGAGGACTGGCTGGAGTTTCGTGGCCCGGGAGGACTGGGGCACTCGCTCGCGAGTGGACTCCCGACCAAGTGGTCGGAGGGTGAAAATGTCGTCTGGAAAGAGCCGATCCCGGGGAAAGGCTGGTCCTCCCCCGTGATTGTCGGAGGCAAAGTGTTCCTCACGACGGCGGTTCCGACGGGCGAGGATGAACTGCCAGCACAGTCATTGCGGGCGATCTCCCTCGACGCGAAGACCGGCAAAATCGACTGGGACATCGAACTGTTTCAAATGGCCGCCGGCCGACGCGTGCATGGCAAAAACAGCCACGCCAGCTCCAGCCCCATCTGCGACGGCAAACGGATTTACGTCCACTTCGGGACCGACGGCACCGCTTGCCTGGAACGGGACGGTACGGTGGTCTGGAAGACGAACGAGCTGAAGTACACTCCCGTCCATGGCAACGGCGGCTCCCCGGTTCTGTTCGAAGACCTGCTGATTCTTAATTG
>JAPLOC010000967.1:1275-1712 GCA_026692825.1 Planctomycetota bacterium
ACGCAATTTGTCGTGGCGCTCGAATGTGCGACGGGAAAGATCCGTTGGAAGCGCGACCGGGCGTTGGAACCGGACCGCGGTTTTTCGTTTTGCACGCCCCTGTTGGTGAAGATTGACGGCGAGCCCCAGTTGATCAGCTCGGGTTCCGACGCGGTGTTTGGGCTGTCTCCCAAGACGGGCGAAGAGATCTGGCGGGTTCGATACAAAGGGGGCTATTCAGTCGTTCCCCGGCCCGTGTTCGGGCATGACATGGTCTATGTCTGCACCGGGTTCAACACGCCGGTGCTGCTGGCGATTCGGGTGCCGGGCGCGAAGGGGGACGTGACCGAAACGCATGTGGCCTGGAAACTGACGAAGAAAGTGCCGCTGGATCCCTCGCCACTGGTGGTGGGTGACGATCTCTACCTGGTCAGCGACGACGGCATTCTGACCTGTTG
>JAPLOC010000967.1:1764-4314 GCA_026692825.1 Planctomycetota bacterium
GAGCGAACAGGGGGGAGACCATCGTCATCGAGCCGGGGGCGGAATATCGCGAAATCGCCCGCAGCAACGTCGGCGAACAAACCTTCGCATCGTACGCGATCGCGGACGGAGCGATCTTCCTTCGGTCGGAAAAGCTGCTGTGGCGGTTGCAGTCGATGAAGACGACAGCGGCGAAGTGAGCGTAGTGACTGACAACCATCGGGCGGTGGCGAAGGGGTGGATTGGTGACAACCATTTGAAGACCCGCGAGATCTGTCCGTATAATTGATAGAATGGCGGGATCGCGCACTTGGAGTGCGGGGCCTTGTCCCCGCCATTCCTTCTTCCGCCATCGACAACCGGCCGACAGAGACGACTCTCGGCCGAAGCGTTCGATCGACGCTCGATGTGCCGTTCAGCCGCGTTCGACCGTGCGCCTCGGCAGAGTGTCCACCCTGCCTGCTGCGAGGTATTGTGAGGTAGAACCAAGTACCGGCACAAACCGAAATCAGTTGCCGCGTGCCTTGATCGTCGCCAGCGAAGCTTCCGTCTGCACCCGGGCATTGCGGGCTTCCAGAATCGACTGCCGGAACACATCCGCCCGGGGAACCCCCGCTAGAACCGCCAGCGTTTCCCCCTTCTTGCCGACCAGAATCAGATCAGCCGCCGGGTAGAAATCCTGTCCTGCCTTTTGGTCCACAACCACGTCTGCGATATCCTGCAGCGGCACCTTTTGGTGCAGCTTGGGGCCCAGCGCACTGCGGAACCGAATCGACCGGTTGGTCAGCACGTACACCTGTCCGCACACCTTCTGCCAGAAAAACACCAGCACCCCCAGCGGCGCGGTCGGCAGCGGGAAGATGAGGTGCGAGAGCTTGATTCCCCCGACCGAAATCGGCAGGCAGCCATACAACGAACCCAGCAACTTGCCAATCGAAGTCGCCGCGATCGAAGGATAGACCGTCTGAATTTCGGCTTCACTCGAAGCACTGACGCCGGAAATGGCCGGTGGCCGCTTGGTCATGAGGGGCATGGCGGGTGAGACGTTTCGGTTGCGATGGGACTGTCACCAGTACGCTAGCAGACCGGACGGCTGAATACCAGACCTTGCGGTCCTCGACAGCGACGCAACAACAGACGATGATGCGTCTGGAAGCGGGAGTCGAGTCACGCGTTCGCAGCGGTTTTCCCGCCGTTTTGCAGTTCCCATTGTCCCCAGTTCCGCCAGGTGATTTCCATGTTTGAGACAACTGATCGTCGTGGATTCCTGAAAGAAACCGGTGTCGGTCTCGCCGCGCTGGCGACCGTCGGTGTGGCCGTCGCCGACGAACCACCCCGCAAGGTCGTCATCGCGATCATCGGCACGGGGGGGATGGGGACCGGACACGTCAAGGCGTTGTCCGCCCGCAAGGATGTTGAAATCGCCTGGGTTTGCGATGTTGATCAGCAACGCCGCGATGCTGCCGCCGAAATTGTCTCCCAGGCGACCGGTGCCCGCCCGCAGGCTATCGGGGATCTGCGACGCGTGCTGGACGACAAACGGGTGGAAGCGGTCTGGATTGCGACCCCCGACCATTGGCACGCGCCGGCGGCGATTCTGGCCCTTGACGCCGGGAAGCATGTCTACGTTGAGAAGCCGTGCTGTCACAACCTGCGGGAAGGGGAGCTGATGGCGGCGGCCGTCCGCCGAACGGGTAAACGCCTGCAAGTGGGTACTCAGAGCCGAAGCACGGCGGTCGTCCGCGAGGCGATCGACCATTTGAGGTCTGGCGAGATCGGCGAAATCCTGACGTGCAAGGCGTGGAACAGCCAGTTGCGGAGTTCCATCGGGAAAAAACAGCCAGCCGATCCGCCCGCTCATCTGGACTTCGACACCTGGCTCGGCCCGACTCCGGTCGTCCCTTATCGTCCGAATCTACTGCACGGAGTCTGGCGGTGGTGGTACGACTTTGGCTGCGGAGACATCGGAAACGACGGCGTGCATGATATTGATGTCGCCGTCTGGGGTCTGGGAGTCGACACGCATCCCTCGCGGATCACCTGCCTGGGGGGGAAGTACTTTTTCGACGACGACATGCAGTTTCCCGACACGCAGACCGCGATCTACGAGTACCCGGTCGCGGGTCGGCCTGGAGTCAACAAACAGCTCATTTTCGAACAGAGAATCTGGTCTCCGTACGTTCAGGAAGGGTACGAGAACGGTGCGGCGTTCTATGGGACGAAGGGAATGCTGATCATCGGTCACACTGTCGGCTGGAAATTGTATGGTCCCCGGAACAAGTTGATCGCGGAACGGACCGGGAGCGCCGACCTGGTGGCCCATCACACCAATTTTCTTGATTGCGTCCGGGACGAGAAGCAGACCCTCAACGCCGACATCCAGGCGGGGCGAATGTCCGCCGGGCTCGTTCATCTGGCGAACATCGCGGCCCGGGTCGGGAGGGTTTTGCAATTCGACCCGGCGTCCACCAGCGTGGTGGGGGATGAACAGGCGACTCGGATGCTGGGGCGCGAATATCGCGCGGGCCACTGGGCAGTTCCCAAGCCGGCGTGATAGGATGAAGGCCACCC
>JAPLOC010000968.1 GCA_026692825.1 Planctomycetota bacterium
ACTCGAACAAGCACTTCCAGCCGACGACGCTCTTCCTCACTCAGTCGCAACTTCGCCATCTTCCCCTCGGAAATGTCCTCATCATGACGAGGACACTTCTATCGGGGGCGCTTGAGGACATTTCTATCGGGTTTTGACAGGCGAACCAACCTGTTACCTGCCGACACCCTATCGAACGACGCCGATGCCGCTGAACTGCCCTTTCAGCGGGCGATGTTCATTGCCCATGTGGGAAGTCGCGGTGCGGAAACTCACTCTTCATTCGAGTGTTCTCGGCTTGCGCGCCAGCCTTTGAACTTCGCCGACTTCCGGCCTGCCGTCGTGTTCAGGTTTTGTCCGTCGAACTTAGGGACGATTGCCCGCCGTATGCGGCGCGACTGGATGGCATCCCGTGCAAAAACCGGCAGCCCCACTTCGCCGATTCTTGCGCCATCGATTCGGGAAAACCTGCCACCCGCCGGAACCGACCGTCGAAGCCCCGCAGCAATTCCGTCCGCCCCGCTTCAGGAATTCCCAAGCGTTCAAGGACCGAAAACCCGATGAAATCGCTGGCCACCATCCCGGCGAGTTCCGCCATCCGGCCAAGGAGCCATTCTTTGCGGTGATTGTACGACTTCCCAGTGTCGGGGGCGTCCCTCATCAAACGCACCCGACGGACGCACCGGTTGATGCAGTGGTAGACCTCGACCTCAGTCGGATCAAACAGAAGCTTTCGCGGGATTCGTGCCATGGGTTCATCCGATTCGCAAACCAGCTCGGCGACGGGCCAACCATTTGCACCGTTTGGTCCTGAATCACGAGAAGCCGAGATTCCAGTTCCAGGGTCGGGATTTTCGGTAAACCGATATCGTTCGCAGGGTCGTGCCGGCACTGTTGGCCCAGGGGGGGATTCACCTAAAGGCGAGCCGGCCGGCGTAAGCCGCCGGGTTTTCGGCGATTGTTGGCGCACTGTGTGCCAGTCATGTAAAAAACCGGCCGGCTGACGCCGGACCGCTCGCAGCGGGCTCGCTTGGACTTCAGTCGCCGTGGCACCGTAGAGCCGCTCGCGTGTTGACGTGGTCCACATTTTTGCCTCCCCTGCAAGGTCAAGGTCGACACGATCACAGTGATGAATTCGGAACTCAATGGTTGGCCAGGACTTCCCCCCGTCAACGCTTCGCCCACCGCCTCGCGGAAATCGCCGCAAGACTCAGGGCCAACGTGGTACGCCATTCATGGCTTCGTGCGGCTTTCGTTGGCGCTTGCCCTGTCCAGTTTCCATTCCGCAGGATCGATCGAACAAAACTGGACCTGTCTCCTGATCGTCCTCCCATCGGAGACACTCCAACGGGCTTCGCAGCGGTGCGTCGAAGCAACCGGTCGCCGTCGAAGTTTGCCGTCGCGATCGTCCCGAACGCCGGAAAATGGACTTGTCTCCTTATCGTAGTCCCGGAGTTCCATGTGGAGCCGCCCCTTTCCAGCGTGACGCAATTCTGGCAGAATTCCTTCCATGGGATTTCCCTCCTCGGTCAGTCAGTTGGAGACATGCCGCAACCCCCCTCGCTTGCAGTTCGCGTCGCCTTTCTGGCGGTCTCGCTGATCGTTTCCCCGGTTTCGGCTGGAGACCGTGAGCGAGCGGCCGCCGAACATCCCCCGTTTCGCCCGTTGACGATTCGCCCGGCCCCCGCCGTTGACGACCCTGGCGACCTCCGCACTCCGATCGATGCCTGGGTTGTCTCCCGACTGCGCGCAGTGGGACTCCATCTCAATCCCGAGGCACCTCGCGCGACGCTCCTGCGGCGGATCGCCTTCGATCTCACCGGGCTGCCCCTCGACGACGACTTGCGGCGCGACGCCATGACCGACGACCGGCCCGACTGGTACGAACGGACCGTCGATCGCCTGCTGGCGTCCCCAGCGTTTGCCGAACACTGGGGCAAGCACTGGCTCGACGCCTCGGGG
>JAPLOC010000969.1 GCA_026692825.1 Planctomycetota bacterium
ACTGCTCCCGAAAGCCAATGCCAGGCTTTCGCCCGCCGCCGAATCATGCGCCGCGCCCGCTCGACTCAGCAACGTCCTGCTCTGCTTGCCGAACTCGAACAACGCTATCGAGACTCATCCTAGCATCGAAGCGGGCCGTTGAAAAAAAAACCGGACTCGGGAGCAGCGCTCCCGAATCCGGTTTCGGTGTCTGGAACCGGACGATCGAATTAGGCAGCGGGCGCCGGGGCGGCGTCGACGGCAGGAGCAGCAGCCGGAGCGGGAGCAGCGGCGGGAGCGCAGCACGAGGGAGCGGCGCAGCTAGGAGCCCAGCTACCAGCGGTCGATCCGCAAGCGGCGGGAGCACAGCCAGCGGCGACGGGGGCACAGGTGGCCACAGGAGCGGCACAGGTCGGGGCGACAGGAGCGCAAGCGGCGGGAGCACAAGCAGCGACGGGCGCGGCGCAGCTCGCGGCGGCGGGAGCGCAGGTCGCGGCCGGGGCGGCGCAGCTAGGAGCGCAGCTATGGCCGCAGGCCGGAGCGGCACAGCAGCTCGTCTTGCAGCACTTCACGCGACGAACTTTGCAGCACTTCACTTTGGGAGCGCGGCAGCACTTCGTACGATGACAGCCCGAATCGCAGCTATTGCATGCGCTGGCTTCGGGGGCGATGAACGCGACCGTCGCGACGGCAACGGCAACCAGAGACAGGAACTTACGCAACATGGTAGTTTACTCCTCAGACAAAAAGACGGACCAAACGGTGTGTAGTTAGACTCGGAGAGTCCTGACAGACGACAGCTAGACCAGACAACTCAACAGCAGGCTTTCCCGGTTCCCAGAGTCGCGACGCATCCCCCTGTTAAACAGGGCAAGCATCCCCGCCTTGAGAAGCCTGCTGATCTGCGTAGAGTGTGCCGATCGCGTAGATTAGAATATCAGCCATTCCTTCGTTGTCAAACCCCCTGCGAAGAGAAACCGGAAGATTTTCACAGCTTGGAAAGACGGGGAGCCAGTTGGGTTGACCCTGCCGAATGTAGCGCATTCTTCCATTTCACCACCATTTCCCAAGATCTCCCCCACACCGTGCCCGCATCTCCCCTTTGGCGTCTCCGGGATCGCGTGATCCATTTTTCACAAACCCCTATGCTGATGGGGATTGTGAACACGACCCCCGACAGCTTTTCCGACGGTGGAAGATATCTTTCCTCACCCGCCGCCCTTGAACAAGCCCAGGCACTGGTGGCTCAAGGGGCCGATTTGATCGATGTCGGGGGGGAATCGACCCGGCCCGGTTCAGACCCAGTTCCCGAAATTGAGGAACTTCGACGGGTGATTCCCGCCATTTCCGCCATCGCCGAGGGGACCACCGCCTTGATTTCAGTTGACACCACCAAGGCGAATGTCGCCCGCGAGGCACTCCAGGCGGGCGGTCACATTGTCAACGACATCTCTGGCCTGACGTTCGACCCCCGGATGCCCGACGTTTGCGCCGAGTTCCACGCGGGCGTTGTCTGCATGCACATTCAGGGAATTCCTCAGACAATGCAGTTGTCTCCGTCCTATCAGGATGTGGTGACGGAAGTCAGTGATTTCCTCGCAGGTCGGCTCAGCCATCTGGAACAGCTCGGCATCGCGCGCGAATGCGTGGTGATCGATCCGGGAATCGGGTTCGGAAAAACCGCGAACCACAACCTCGAAATCCTGCGCAGTATCGCCCGATTTCGGTCGCTCGGCAGGCCGGTTTGCATCGGTCATAGCCGAAAACGCTTCCTGGAAAAACTGCTGGGCCGACCGATTGACGAACGAGTCTTCGCCACCGTCGGAGTCTCGGTCGGAGTCGCCCTGCAAGGGGCCGAGATCATTCGCGTACACGATGTCGCCGCCAGCCGCGATGCGATTCTCGCTTGCCGGGCGGTTTATTCTGGCGAGGAGACAAGGGAAGGGTCGCGTGGATTTTAATCCACGTGGACGGGGCGCAATCGACTTCACATTTTTGATCATACGAGGGCGAACGTCCTCGTGAGCCACCAATGTGCGATCACCCGCCTGAAACCGTTCTCGGGGCTGCGCTCGACAACCAACCAAACCATCCTGCCGAATTCAAATCGACGTCGGCGGCGGCCCAGTCACGCGTTCGGGCCGCCGCCGCTGTGCGATCGCCTGCCGGACACCGTCCGCGGGGCAGCGCTCGGCATTCCACCGGATTCGGCTTGCCG
>JAPLOC010000970.1 GCA_026692825.1 Planctomycetota bacterium
ACACGAATTCCAGCGCAACCGGCAACGGCGTCTCTTCAAAATCGACCGAGATCCGTCGTTGCCGGTTGCGCTGGAATTCGTGTCCGGGAAACTGGAAGACAACATCGTGCTTTCCGTCAAGGGAGTTGACACCCTGGGCCTGCCGAAAGTTACGCTGAAAGTCGAGGACGAACCGGCCGAACAGGTGCTAGAGAAGTTGCTGCAAGGAGACTGGATAACGACGATTGCTCGAGAGGCGATCGTAATCACGAACGACCGGAACGGAGAAGGCTACCTGACCACGCGGTTCTATCCCGCTCACGACCTGGTCTTTGAACTGGATGAGCTGAAATTTCCAAGCCCCCGAGTGATTAGTAGTCCGTATTGGAATGGCGGCGGGGGAGGCTTCGGTGGCGGGAGTAGAGACAGCGGGTTCATGGGAGGGGCTGGAGGTGGTGTCGGCGGGGGAGGGGGTTTCGGAGGCGGCGGACTGGGTGGAGGTGGCGGCGGATTTGGTGGTGGAAGTGGATCTGGCGTTGGCGGTGGTGGTGAAATGTTGGGAGGAGCCGTCGCGGGCGGCGGGAATGCAGCCGGCGCATCGGGGGTCGCAGTGAATGAACTCAAAGCTGGACTCGACGATCGGGAGACCGGAATCGACCCCGACGATGTTCCACTGGCATTTCGCAGTTCACCATCCGCGACTTCGAAAAGAAAGACCGTGCCCGTCGGTGCCTCGGGCGCTGGCGGGCAAACCGCGACGGGGGGAGGGTGGTTCCCCAAATCTCAGGTTCTGGAATCATCCTGGGATGAATCCAACGTGTTCGAGCTGATCGATCTTTTTCAAGCCACCGTTGACCCCGCCGGTTGGGAAACATTGGGGGGCACCGCATCGATCCGTTACAGCACAGACGCTTTGGGTTTTGCGGTGCGCGCCCCCTCTTCGCTGCATAAGAAACTTGAAGAATTGATTCGTCAATTGCAGGCGACGCCGCCGTCGGTGATTCAGCGGGCGGGATTCCGCCCCGCGAGGTTGTCACCCGTCCTCAACGGTCAAAACCGTTACGATTTCACCAACCTGATCGATGCGTTGCAGTCAACTGTTGATTCTTCAATTTGGGACGTGTTGGGTGGCGCCGGCAGCATCCGTCCGGTCGAGTCTTTCGGAGCGATTGTCGTGCGGCAAACTCACCACGGCCATCGCAGCGTACGCGACTTTTTCACTCTGCTCCACAGGGGCAAGTTCCTGGCCCGCTATGGTCGACCGTGGAAGTCCGATTCCCCGTCCGATCCGCAGGCGATTCTCAATCTCGCAGAACTTTCAGGAAGTCACCTTCGAGCGAATCACCCCGCCCCCGAGATCACCGAACTGGCCGCATTGCAGGGGAGGCGCGATCCGGTTGGCGAAGTGGTCTGGCGGGTGCGGTCGGCGGGCCCGCAGGGGTTGATTCGCGTGTCATTCCGCACCAGCGAAGAACGGCAGGAGTTTTCCGACGGTTCGCGCATTGCCCGTCTGGAAGACGATCAAGCGGTCGTGGCGCATCCCGGCCTCGGACTGGCGCGAACGGGACCGTGGGCCGAAGATCTCCGCCGACAGTTCGATTCACTCCTCCCCTGGCTCCCCCACCGCTCGAACGACGAACTCGCCCGGATGTTCGAAGTGACCGAAACTCGGCGGGATGAAACGACTTTCGAAGTCCGGCTGCATCATCCGGCGACCGGCGAGGGAACCGATCTGGTCGTCACGTTCGATCGACGAACTCAGCTCCCCGTGCAGTGGGAAAGCTGGATCGCCGGCCAGCTTGTTCAACGACTCGAATTCGCCGACCTGGTGGTGGTCGACAAGTTCCCGATCTGGAAAACCGTCACCGCGCGCGACGCGCAAGGGAATTGGCTCGCGACGTGGGAACTCGACGAGGCCCGGGGGACGGCTCGCGAGATTCCAACGCTCGCCGCCAGTTGGCCCGACCTCTTGCGGTTCGACCCGGCCCATCCCGAAACAACCCTGTCGGCTCCCTTGTTGCGGGCGCTCACCCGCATCGCCGAGGGGGCGTGGGATCCGGCGAAACGTGAATTCGCCACGCTCCCGGAACCCGAGGCGAGTCTGCCGCTGGTGGCGTTGTTGAAGGCCTTTACGGAATACTCCGCGGGGGAACGGGAGCCGGCAAAGCGGGTGGCGGCGCTTGTGCCGGTGGTGAAGTCCCACGCGGACGATCTGCGGCGGTTGATCGCCGAAGGGCTGTTTGAGCTTCCGCCGCGGGAGCTTTATGAACTGTTGCGCCAGCAGCCGGCCGACCAGCGTTCGCGTGGCGATTCGTTGGCGCTGGCCCAGGCGGCGGCGAACGCCGGCCGTCTGGAGGGAGCGAACGCCGCTCTCGACGCGTCATTGAAAGCAGGCTCGGTCGCCGACGCTCCGAACGAAGAGAATCGAGCGCTGCTGGAACTGCTCTTGAAATTGCAGCGGACCGACGCTGCGGTGGAACTCGCCGACGGCATCGCGCGCTCCACCGGCTGGCGGGGCGAAGAGCTAATGTCACTCGCCGAGCTGCTGCATCAGTTTCATCAGGAACCGCTGGCGAAGAAGCTCGCCGAGCGGGCTCTCGACAACTCGAAGCTGACCACCGATCGGCGGGCGCGACTGCTGGCGCGACGCGCGATGCAATTGCCGGCGGCGGAAGCGCGGCAGTTTCTGATTGAGGCGGCGGTCGCGGCCCCGCGCGACACACCGCTCCGTCGACAGATTGTCGCCGAACTGTTGAGCCGGCTCACAGGGGAAGCGCTCGAACTCGAGGCGGCGGAACAGTCGGCGAAGACGGTGGAGGATGCCGACGTGGCGGCGTCGCTCTGGTACCGCATTGCCGACCTGCGACGCCAGCTCGACCAGCACGACTCGGCGGCCGAGGCGGCCTGGAAGGGATACACGCTGCGCCCCGATCACGAGTATCCCCTCGATCGAATCTGCCAGTTGCAGAACAAGGCGGGTCAACACGAGCGCGTGATTCGGATCGTCGAGACCGAGCTGCGCGCGGGGGAGCCGGTCACTCGCGAGATGGTCGACTATCTCGACGAGGCGTACACCGCGGTTGGTCGCGAACTCGACGCGATCCGGGCGGCGACCAACATCCTGTCGGGGCCGACTGTGAATCCCGCCAATCGTCCACCGAATTCAGCTCCGGGGGGATTCTTTCGCGGATTCTGATTCCGAGCGCATGTAATCCAGGAACCGCAAAGCGCACCGGTCGAGGTTCTCGATGCTGCCGCCCCCTCGCAAGGGAGAACACATCTCGTACGCGACAGTGCCGGTGTATCCGGTTTCGCGCAGCGCCTGGAAGAAGCCCCGGTAATCGATGAAGCCTTCCCCCATGGGAACGGCCCGAATGGCGTCGGTCTCGCGCTGGTAATTCACCAGCGTCGGGACGTACGAGTACCGCGCCCGGCGGACATAGTCGGCGACCGTGGTATGGACGATCGATTTTCCCAGCAGCCGCACTGCGTCGGCGAGATTGTCTCCCTGCAACGCGGGCGTCCAGGCGTCGAACATCGCCTGGCAGTTCGGGTGATTGATTTCGTCGAGCAGATCCCGCAGCGATTCGAAATGCGCCGCCGTGTCGTGGTGGTTCTGCACACCAATCGTCACCCCAAAGTCGGCGGCCCGTCGCGCGCATTCCCGCAGGGACTCGACACACCAACCCCAGCTCTGTTCGGGCGTGGCGGACGAGTGAGTGTAACCGGTGAAGACCCGCACCAGCCGGCTCCCCAGGTCGGCCGCGAGCCGGGCGAGTTCGGTGACGTACAGAATCTGCATTTCGCGCGTCGGAATATCGGGGCGTTCGGCCCCGAGGCAAAAGTCGGTGTACCCCGCGAGACACGCCACATCGAGCGACAGGCCACGGAGTTTGTCGCGAAGCCGTTCGCGGCTCGCGCGGTCGAAGTCGAGAACCGACAGATGCGTCCGCTTCGCCATCAGCATCACCGCGTCGAAGCCGAGCGCGTGTGCTTTTTCGACGAATTGATCAAGCGTCAAACGAGCCTGCCCCGGCCAGACGCCGGCGTAGCTGACGGAATGCAGTGCGGTTTTCCAGGTCATCAGGTCACCCAATGGAATTTTGACAACGAGAGTATGCGGGATCCGGATGAGACAAAAAAACCAAGCCGTTCGACCACGATCGAACGGCTTGGCTGGAATCTCAAACTTCGTCCGCCCTTTAGGCAGACTAGAAGTTGTCGCTCAAAGGCTTCTGCTGGCCGATGCCGGCCCGACGGCGGGTGCCGCTGGGGGAGATCAGCAGGCCGTATACCCGTTCATCCATCTGCGATGACAGGAACGAAACGTGGCCGTCAACGAACAGGAAGTTGCATCCCTGGGGATGGAACGACGAGGGGAACGGCGAGCCCCCTTCGAGACCACCGGTCTGCCCGTTGATCACACCGAGCTTCGCGCCCGAGACGACCGGCAACACGGGGTCGTCATACGGATAGTACGAACCCGCCCCCACTTTCAGAGGATAAACAAAGGCGGCGGTTCGCCAGTTGGGGTTCGACCAGGTGCGAATGCCTCCCGACTCACCCGCGTTCAAGTTTTCAGTCGCCAAAATCGTCTGCGACTGGCCATCCCACACCGAATCCATCG
>JAPLOC010000971.1 GCA_026692825.1 Planctomycetota bacterium
GCCGACGTCGATGACGTATCCCAATGGACGGGTCTTGGCCTCCAGTTACGGGACAGCGGGCGGGGCCAATGACGTCCTCTCTCGAATCTCCGCCCTGGTCGATAACGATGGAACGACGCAGTTGGCGGCGTACCAGTACCTTGGATTAGGTGCGTTCGTCGAAGTCGACTACACCGAGCCCGACATCAAATACACGCTAATTGATCTGTCGAGCACGAACGATCCCGATACGGGAGACATCTACAGTGGCATGGATCGGTTCAGCCGCGTGAAGGACTGCCGCTGGTACAACTACGCCTCAAGTACCGACGTCGACAGGTTCAAGTATGGCTATGACCGGACGGGAAGTCGCGAATATCGCGAGGACACCGTCGCCACGGCTCTCGCCAAATCGTTTGATGAATTGTACGGAAACGACCTGATGGAGCGGCTCAAATCGATGGAACGCGGCACGCTCAACGCTCAGAAAACCGCCGTCACGAACAAGCAGTTCGGCCAGTGCTGGACACTCGACGAAACCGGAAACTGGAAATGGTTCCGGGAAGACGCCGACGGGAACGGGACATGGGACTTAATCCAGAGTCGCACCGACAACAAGGTAAATGAAATCACCGCACTATCGAACAGCTTCGGCCCGACGTGGGTCACACCGAGCTACAACCGGGCCGGCAATATGACGACGGTGCCGCAGCCAGCCGATCCCACAAAGGGTTACACCGCGACGTACGATGCCTGGAACCGGCTCGTGAAGACTGTCGACGAGCAGTCAAGCCAGATAGTTCAAGAGTACGCCTATGACGGACGGACATTCCGATCGGTCCGCAACACCTATACTGCCGGAGTGCTAAGCGAGTCGCGGCAATTGTTCTACTCGACTATTTGGCAAGTCGTCGAGGAACGGCTGGGGACTGCTACATCCGCCGAACGGCAGTTAATCTGGGGGCTGCGGTACATTGATGATCTCGTCGTGCGGGATCGCGACACTTCCGGTAGCGGCACGCTCAACGAGCGGCTGTATGTCTCGCAGGACGCCAATTGGAGTGTCTCGGCAATTGCGAGATCGGATGGCACGATAGTCGAGCGATTTGCGTTCCAAAGCTACGGAGCTCCGACATTCTTGTCTCCCGAGTTCACGAGTCGTTCGACGTCCAATTTTGATTGGGACCGGCTGTATACTGGCCACAGCATCGATATCGCGACGGGCCTTATTTGCGCACGCCATCGATTCTTGGACAGCGCAACTGGCACTTTGCTTGGCCGTGATCCGCTGGGGCCTATTTCCGGCGTTGATTTATACGAATATGTAAATTCATCGCCTCACAACAAATCTGATCCTTTCGGTCTGCTTCCCTATGACTGCATCGCATGTGTAGCCTGGGTGGCCGCATCATATGGACCTGGGGCCGCCGTCTGCATCTCGACGTTCTATCCGGACACGGATTCTGTCCAGGATTGCCTTTCGAACTATACTGGCTCCATGCATTGGCTCCAGCACGCCGTGCCGGGTGCCGCATGCGCAGTGTGCCTAGGCCGGCATGCCGGGCCGTATGTGATTCCGTTCCTTGGTAGATGCGGTTCCGCTGCACGCGTAGGGTGGCGCGGCGCATGGGGACTCGCCAAGGCAACATGGCGCTGGATTGCGTCCACCGGCAGAACTATTTGGACGTGGGGCGAAGACATCTTGCTGCGCGCGTCTATCAGGCTTTCTTGGATGATTCAACAGGCGATGGCCGCACTTTATCGGTCATCCGTTTGGCTTGAGTTACAGTTTTTCAGGCTTTGGTACTCTGTTTCTCAGGCACTGGTGACTATGGACAGGAAGCAGGCTTGTATTATAATGAGCCTTTGTTACTACGCCATTCGGCCGGCGTTGCCCAGTTTTGGTTATGACCATTATTGGTGGCTTATCCGCGAACCCTGTAGGATTGCATCAGCAATTTGTCGCAGCGCGATTGATCCCGGCATGTTCGGATAGGAGATGGGGTGTTGCGATGAAGTGGGACTTGGCAAAAGAGCGTTTGAAACTTTGGGCGTGGGGAGTCGTACCCCATTTTGTGTTGGCGACTGTGTTGTCTTATTTGATGACTCAGTTCATTCCTGTAAACCCCTATATCGTACTGATTATTTGGTTCCAGGTGTTTTGGGCTGTGTTTTGCTACAAAAATCCGTATATTGATTCGGGAAAAATCGATCAAGTACAAAGAGAAAGAGCCCAAGGTAAGTCGCAAGGTAAATGCAACTCCCAGGATGGGAAGGGAAATGACGAAGAATAGAGGTGTGGGAGATCCTCCCTGCACAAAAACGAAAACGACGGAAAATCGCCGACCAATCGATGTACGAGCGACCACCAAGCAGGCCGAAACCAGTCGTGTGAGTTCGCCGAATCGCCCGAATCGGCGCCGAAACACTCTGCGGCCGCCCGTCGGCGCGCACCACCACCACTCTTGTCAATCGCAGCGTAAAACGGTACCACTTTCGCAGCTTGGATGGATCCGCCCAATTGTACGACGCGAAAGTCGGGGCCACCCACCAGCCGACCTTCAGTTTTTGGCCACAGAAATGCGCACAGACGTATACATGTTCAAACATTTCGTCAATTACAACTGGTTCTGAGGGTTCACGTTATGGCGATTCTTGAATCACAGTCCCAGAAAACTGGACATGAACACCTGACTACAGGCCCAATGGTGGGTATTTGTATTTGTGTTGTCTAATGTCCGATTCTTGAATCACGGTCCAAAAAAATCGGGCATGAACACTTGACTACACGTCTAATGGTGGTTATTTGTATTCGTGTGGTCTACAGTGCATACCACAAGTTGACGTCTGGGCCATCGCCGAGCTGGTTTGCGAA
>JAPLOC010000972.1 GCA_026692825.1 Planctomycetota bacterium
CTGGGATTCTGCCGATCCATCTTAACGCGGGAACGACACCATGCGAGTTCGCCTGTGCGCCACGGCCCTTCTGGCCGCTTTCGTGTTTCTGACCTTGAACTCTCCCTCCCGGGCGGAAGACTGGCCACAGTTTCGCGGCCCCAACTCGACCGGAATCTCCACCACGAAACTCGCTCTTCCCACGTCGTTCTCAGCCACCGAACATGTCGCCTGGGTCCACGAACTTGGCGAAGGGATCGGCTCTCCCGTCGTCGCCGACGGGCGGGTGTTTTCGACCGCCATGCAAGGGGAGGCAGGGAAGGATCTGCGGTTCGTGGCTTCTTGTTTTGATGCGAAGAGCGGGAAGGAACTCTGGCATCGCGAGTTTCCCGCGGGCGCCGAACCGCTCCCCGCGATCCATGAAACCAACAGCTACGCGTCGGCGACCCCCGCCGCCGACAGCGAGCGGGTTTACGTCTACTTCACCCGACTCGGTCTTGCCGCACTCGATGCCCGTGATGGTACCACCGTCTGGGAGAACAAACTTCCGGAACCGTTCTTCATTTTCGATTGGGGGCCGGGAATGTCGCCTGTTCTACATGGCGAGACCGTCTTCTTCTGTCAGGATGACGACCTCAGTCCGGCTTTGTACGCGTTCGATCGCAAGACCGGCAAACTGAGATGGAAGGACGATCGCGGCGACATGGCGGTCAGCTATTCTCACCCGGTGATCTGCGAGACCAAGAGTGGTCCGGAACTGGTCGTCGCGGGAACCGGTCGGCTGCTCGGGTATGACATCGCGACCGGAAAGCGCAAATGGGCTTCGCAGTTGTTCTGCCGGAATATCAAGACAACCCCAGTCTCGCTCAACGGTGTCGTCTACGTTTCGGTGGAAAGTTCGGGGATCTCGTACCAGTGGCGAGCGCAGGCTGACGCGAACGGGGATGGGCGGATCACCAAGGAAGAAGTTCGCCAGAGCCGAATGAATAAAGAGGCTGCAATTCCCGAGGCGTTCTGGAAGAAATTTGAGCGGGGGGATGTTAACGGAGACGGCGTTCTCGAAGGGGAGGAGATCGACAAGGCGTTTCTCGATCCCTCGAACCAGGGAGGCGTTCTGGCGAAGGATGTTGAGGCCCGCGCGAAGGGAGAGAAGAACGCCGCCAAGATTGACGACGACCTCCAGAAGGAAGGCTCGTTTCAGGCGGTGAAAGGGGGCGGGGCGGGAGACGTGAGCGTTTCGAATGTGGTGTTCAAGACCATCACGCGGGCTCCCGACCATGTGGTTTCCCCCCTGGTGGTGAATGACCGGGTCTGGTTCATCAAAGGAGGCGGCCTGGCTAGTTGCTTCAGCGCACAGACAGGCAAGCCGCTGTGGGAGAAGAAGCGAATCGGCAACGAAGGAGCGTACCTTGCCTCGCCCATCTATGGCGACGGCAAGATCTATGTCGCCGGGCAGAATGGCAAATTGGTCGTCCTCCAGGATGGACCCGAGTTGAAGCCGCTCGCCACCAATGACATGGGGGAAGCGATCACCGGAACTCCCGCGATCGCGGACGGCCGACTGTATCTGCGGACCCGCACCAAACTCTTCGCCATCACCAACTGACGTCGATTCCATTCTCCGAATTCCCAACGGTTCCCGACACATGCGAAGTTCGATCCTCCCTCTGTGGTGCGCCGCACTGACGGCAATCCTGGTTGTTGCACCTTTCGGCGAAGCGGGTGCCGCGCCGCTCAAAGCGGGAGCCGCCAAGGTCGACATTTCACATCCCGACGCCGGCCCCCCCAGCCCGACGCTGTACGTCAAGGCGGTCGCGATCAGCGATGGAAAAACGACGGCGGTTCTGGCCACGGTCGACGCCGTGGCCATCGGTCAGATCGGACACATCCGCAACGAGTACCTGGGGAACGTCCGCGCTCAATTGAAGCGGCAACTCGGCATTGAGCCGGCCAATTTTCTGATCAACGCCAGTCACTGCCATGGCGTTGTCTGCGCCGACATTGAACAGCGCACGGTCGAAGCGGTGAAACTCGCGATCGAACGCATGGTGCCGGTGAAGGTCGGCGTCGGGATCGGGTCTGAGGACCGGATCATGGAGAACCGTCGCATGAAACTGAAAAACGGCCGCGACGCCGACGTTCGCCACGCGTATTCCGTCGCCTCTGACGACGCGGTGGCCAGTGTCGGGCCGGTGGATCCGCAGATCGGCGTGTTACGACTCGATCGAATGGACGGGAAGCCGCTCGCCGTCGTCTACAACTTCGCCTGCCATCCGATCCAGGGGGTTCCGAGTGGCGCGAATACGTCGGACATCACCGGCTTTTCATCGCAGGTTTTGGAAGACGTTCTGGGGGACGACTCCGTCGCACTGTTTGTCCAGGGATGTGGTGGCGACATCAACCCGATCATGTATAAAGACGTCGCCCGTCCGCGCGATGCGGAACCGTTGGGGAACATGTTGGCGCTGAGTACGCTCAAGGCGTATCGCAAGATTGTCACAAAGGAGGAGGCTCCGTTGAAACTCATCAACGAGCCATTGGAACTCCCCCGCGCCGACCTGGCCGAGCGGATCGAAGCCCAAGAAGCCGAGCAGATGCGACTGCTCAAGAGTCTGAAGGGGACGAGCCTCAATTTCAAAACGTTTCTGCCACTGGTGGTGAAATACAAAGTCTCAGGCGAGTTTCCGTCGTACTATTCGCACACCTATCTGCACGACCGCATGCTGGGGCGCAATGATCTCGACAAGCTGGACGCGAGCAATCGGGCCAACATCGATCAGTACATCGAGAACATTCTGGTGATGGAGGAATTGACGCGGGTCCAGACGAACCTGGCGCTCCTCAAACTGCATCATGGCCAAAACGTCGCGGCGGGGAAGCGGACGCTCGACGTTGAGGTCGGCGGACTGCGGGTCGGCGATTTTGTTCTGGTCACATTTCCGGGGGAACTCACCGTGCGGATCGGACTCAACATCAAGGAGCATTCGCCACACAAGCCGACGTTCGTGGCCGGCTACACGAACGGTTACATCTATTACGCGCCGACAGCCGAGCAACTGCTCAACGTGGGGAACGCGCAGGAAGACAGCGACTGCCTGCTGGCACCGGAATGGCAGGCGATTTTCGAGGAGAAAGCGGGGGATGTGTTGAAGAGACTGTAATGGGTCGCCAGGGTGTCGAGTGTCGGCCAAAGCAACTGCCTCCTCCCGGCTTCGCCCCCGTGAGGGTCACTTCGACTCAGGCGGGTCACTTCGCACTGGGATGCTGATCACCAGACCGGCGAAGCGTGGCGTTTTGGAACCTTCTCGGAAGATTCCGCCGTGACAACTGATGCAGCCATCTCCGAGCGGAATCGCCCCGACCCGCCGGTAGTAGCCTTCTTCGATGATCTCCACCTCCGTTTTGCCAGCGGCGATTTCCTTGGCGGCGGATTTCTCAAACTCGCTTTTGGGCTCATGGTTGATGCTCATCGCCTTGAGATTCACGGAGATCCAACGGGCATCCGCGCGGGACTTCTGTTTCATCTCGGCGAAGATGTCTTCCATCGCCCGGGCGGGGAGAACCGCTTTTTCGCGTTGGAAATAGTGATGGTGCATCACGTCGAGAGTCGCCGCGTAAACGTCGTGCATCACCGTTGCCCGGTCGCGCGCGACGGCGACCGTCACCCGATCTTTCTCCGCAACTCGCGGCGCGGCACCGCCCGGCTTCTCGTCCCCAGCGGCCACGGCCGATTTCTCGAGTGGTACGAACCCGCTGACGAGCGCGCCGCAGAACACGAACGCGATCACAAAGACAAACCCGCTTCGCAAAAACGATTGGGGTTTCATGGGGTTTCTCCGGTTTGATGGGAAGGGACTGTCTGAGATCGGTTGACAGACAAGGTGAGACTGCGCGACTCAGGTCGCGACGACAGGACACGGGGGGACTCCGCAGGTCGGTCCGACCGACTGCGGAATATCGCAGAGGGGGACCACACCGGTCGCCGACTGCAGCAATTGTCCGATCGTCACACGTGCGAAAGCCGCTTCGGTCGTGGCGTAGGATCGATCCAGTTCCGCATGGAGGGGACAGAGCGTGGTGTGCGAGGGGAGACCGAGCGGGCAATGCCGAATTCGTTCGAGCGGGGCCACCGCGTTCACGACATCCAGAATGGTTGTCGACGTCGCGTCGCAAGCCAGCGAATACCCACCCCCGGGGCCACCGCGCGAACGGACGAGACCCGCGCGGACGAGATCCTGCAGTACTTTGTGCAGGTATCGGCGGGGGGTTTTCGTCCGTTCGGAAAGCTGGTCGGCGGACTCGGCCCGCCCGGCCCCGTTCGCCAGACACGCGACCGTTCGCAGCGCATACTCAGCGGTTTTCGACAACATCGCAGGTTGGCTCGATTGGATCAGACACGGGAGAGTGCAACAGCAAGTCGCTCTGACTCCTGGCCAATTCTACACATATATGTGTAGAATTCAATCGAGCTGGAGAATCGGTCGACGGTACCGGGTGGCAAAGCCGGAACATGAACCCGGACGGATTGGCACACCGACAATGGGCCAACAGGAAACTCCTGGGCAATACAATCGACTCGGGGTGCTACTGCGTTGGCAGCCCGTCGATTGTCGTCCACTCGGCAAGCAATTCAGTCAACGTCGTGGGCGGCCCCCA
>JAPLOC010000973.1:0-1134 GCA_026692825.1 Planctomycetota bacterium
CTGATCCGACCTAACCGCCGGCTGCGCCGTCGGGCGCGACGCCGCGGAGCGTCGTCGCGACAAAGTTGACGTCGTCGCGACATGGACCGCTTCCGCCGGGCTTTGCCTCTTCGCCGTCTCGAATCCCCAAATCCCGCCCCAATCTTCCCCCAGCAAAAAGCAAGAAAAAATGTCCACTTCACACTTGAATCAATAAAATACACGAGTATACTGAAACAAATGAGTACTTCATTGACGCAGATCCAAAGGGATTCGAACACGGTGTTCTATGAATTCACGGGTGGTTCACACATCGGAACCGAGGGGAGCCGGTCGGGGGAAACGACGCCCGCCGGCTTCCGAGACGACACAGGAGACAGTTGAGCAGGTCCAGATCCGGGACTGGAGCGTTGACGAAGAGTCACTCCTGGAACCCGACTGGATCTGGCAACGGTGGCTTCCGCGAGGGAGAGTCACGGTGTTGGGAACTCCCTCGGGAAGTGATTTCTCGGGGCTGGTTGCCGACCTGGTCGCACGGGTCACTGCGGGCACCACGTTTCCGGGGCTTGGCCCTCCGACCGGCTTGTATTGCAGGCAATTCCGTGAAAAGGTCGCTGTCGTGACCGCAGGAGGCGATCCGCGGCGCGACTTCGGTCGGCTGGTCGCGCGGGCTGGCGGTCGGCTCGACCAGTTGTACCTGACGAGTGGCGTCATCGAACCCGCCGGCCCGGATGGGAATCCGTATGAGCGACCGTTCAACCTGCCCGCCGATTTTCCGTTGTTGCGCCAGTGGCAATTTGCGGAGAATCTGCCCCCCGCGCACTTGACCATTCCTCGTTCACCGGAACACGAACCGGTCGCGCTCCTGGTGATCGAAGCCCTCCCCCGGCAGGTCTCGAAATGGCGCGAGTCGGAGTTGCGCACTCTGCTCGATCAGCTCAACCGTCTGGCGTTCGAACGCCACATGGCGATCCTGCTCGTGACACCGCTCACGGTTCTGCCGGCGAGATTGTCGGCCGGGAAAGTCACGCTGGCAAGAGCGTTCGGCAGCTCCATGCTGGTCGAGTCCGCCGGCGCGCTCTGGCATATTGATCCGAACCCCTCACGTCCCGATCGCTTCGACCTCATTTGCCATAAACTGTGCCAGCGTCCCCC
>JAPLOC010000973.1:1160-2416 GCA_026692825.1 Planctomycetota bacterium
GGTGGCATTCTCTGTGGTCGACAATGGAATCCAGTGGGAGATCGCCGACTGGCAGGATCCCCGTTCTGCGCCCTCGATTCCAACACCCGCCGCCGCCGTTGCCCCCGCCGCATTGGAATCGCCCACAACGCCTGACGTACCCACACTGTTGGCCACTCCCCCGGTGGCGGCGTCAGAGAGTACATCACCTCCCGCCCCACCCTCTTCACAACAGACACAGCGACAACAGACACCGAGGCGAAATCCTCCCGCGATACCAAAACGCAATCAGCCTCCCCAGCGGAATCCGCTGCGCGAGCCAGTCACTTGGTCCGAGGCGAAAACACAGCGGGAACGGGAATCAGAAGTGTCGCCGGTTTTGGAGTCGACAGCTCCGCGACCGGCGGTCGACGGCTCGCCACCGATTTGGAGGACCGAGGAAGAATTGCGTCCAACACCCGAATGGAAACGGGCGTCGCGAAGCGAACGCAAGCGACTTCTTCGAAACGCGAAAGCGGGAGTCGAACCGGATTGAACAAACGTGGCCGGCCTCAATGCTTCGGCACATTGATCTCGATGCCGTACTTTGGGGCGATTTCCAGCAGCTTGTCGATTTCTGCCTTCGACGGCGGCGGGGCGGTTGTGGCCCCCTGTGGAACCAGGACGCCGAATTCAAAGAACATTTTCTCGAGACCCGCCGGCGCAACCGAAATCAGCATTCGAGCCGGTTTGTCGCTTTCGTTTTTGAACGCGTGTGGCGTCCCGACCGGCATGTTGGCGAACATTCCGGTGGTTGCCACGACCCGTTCATCGCCGATGCTGAACGTGATTTCCCCTTCCAGGATGTAGAACCCTTCCTCCTCTCGGCTGTGAACATGCGGGGGTGGTCCACCGCCCGGTGGCACGATCGCTTCCCACAGGGCATACTTGCCGTCGGTCTCTTCACCGGTCGCCAGGAATCGATACACGTCACCAACGACGGCGACGGTTCGACCTTCGGAGGTGGTTTTCAGGGTTCTCGGGTGGGGCATGCTCAGCACCATTCGGCTTTCTTCGTCTTGAGGGTCTTCAACTGACCGCTGATGATATTCAACAAATTCTCAGCGGCAATCCGGAATTCGTCGTTTCCCTGGAACCTTTCCGCTGGCTCATCCATCGTCGCGGACGAGATTGAGGATTTCGATGTTGTCGCTGCAAAAACCGTCTGTCGAATCCATTCGTCGTTTCCTTTCGGAACAGTCGGCACTGGATTTCAGCTATCCCGCAGTCGGAGCGAC
>JAPLOC010000974.1:0-3182 GCA_026692825.1 Planctomycetota bacterium
CGCCTGGCTGGGAGGTCTGCACTACACGGTGTTTGTGGGGATGGAGGTTTACATCACCGTGGTCGTGTACGGGACTGGGGTGGATTATTGCCTCTTCCTGATCGCCCGCTACAAAGAAGAACTCGACCGGGGACACGGAATTCCCCGGGCGTTGTCCGAGTCGTTGGGGATGGTCGGGGCGGCGTTGACGGCCAGCGCGTTCACCGTCATTTGTGGCATCGGCATGATGGTCTTCGCCCAGTTCGGAAAATTCCGCGAGGCGGGGGTCGGAATCGGACTGTCGCTGATCGTCGGATTCCTGGCCTCGCTGACACTCACGCCCGCCTTGTTGCGATTGATGGGGCGCGGGGCGTTTTGGCCTCATGCCCAGACCGAACGGATTGACACTCATGGTCGACAGGGTTGGGGCACCCGGCTGATCAATCGGCTGATCCCCCGGAATCGCTTCCAGATCTTCTGGGACTATGTCGGTGACGCGGTCATCCGCAAACCCGGGGTGATTCTCACCGCGAGCGTTCTGGTCATGTTGCCGCTGGCGACTGTTGGATTCGTGCTGTACGACTACCTCAGTTACGGACTGCTCAGCGAACTCCCCCCGACCAATCGCAGTGTGGTCGGAGCGAAGGCGGTGCAGGAGCATTTTCCCGCAGGGTACGCCGGCCCTCTGACCATTCTGATTCATTCCGACGAAGTCGATTTCAACACCACCGACGGCAAGGCGGCACTGGAACATTTGTGCGAGGGTTTGCCTGGGTCTGCATACGAATCTGACGCCCGTACAACGGGCGGTCGGGCGCAGGAAGGCCGAGAAATACTACGTCAGCTCGGTCGATCAGTACGCTGGCCGGGTGACACGGGTCGATGTGGTGTTTCGGACCGATCCGTTCGATCGCGAGAGCATTCGGCTGTTGAACGAAGTCGAGCTGCAAATCCGACGGTCACTGGCGGGACCACACGACCCCGAAGAGGCGGAACTGATCGCGCCGCTGACGAAAGCGAAGTTTTTCTTTGTTGGTCCGACCGGCAGCATTCGCGATTTGAAGACAGTCACCGATGGCGACCAGTGGAAGATCGACATACTGGTTCTGGGGGCGGTCTTTTTGATTTTGCTCGCGCTGTTGCGAAAGCCGGGAATCTCGATTTATCTGATCGTCAGCGTCTTCTTCAGCTACTTCGCGGCACTGGGAGCGACGATTGTGGTCTTCTGGATGTGGGATCCGGCGAACTTCGCCGGCCTCGACTGGAAGGTTCCGATGTTCCTGTTCACGATCCTGATCGCGATCGGCGAGGATTACAACATCTTCCTGATGACCCGCATTGATGAAGAGCAGCATCTGCACGGACCGGTCGAGGGAATTCGCGTCGCGATGCGCAAGACCGGAACGATTATCTCCAGTTGCGGAATCATCATGGCCGGCACGTTTCTGTCGCTGTTCGCGGGAACGCTGATCGGCTTAAAACAGCTCGGATTCGCGCTCGCGTTCGGCGTGCTGCTCGACACGTTTGTCGTCCGCCCGCTGTTGGTTCCCGCGTTTCTCGTTCTATTGTATCGCGGCGGTTTCGGCCGATGGGGTCAAGCGATCGGTGGCCCGCTCGTCGAAGGAGCGACACCTCCCGATGGCACAACAACCGAAAAACCACCCCGCACGTAGCGTGGATTTCCCTCCGCGCATTTCACCGTGTGCGTAGCGTGGATTTTAATCCACGCGTCAAGAACCGTCTCCGACCGCATCGAGAAACAATTCTCCGTATTTTTGTCGCATCGTGACGTTGGACGTCGAGCCTTGTTTGGGCGAATTCCGCCCCAGACCCAAACAGACGCACGAAAGTCCAATCATGAAGATCTCGTTTCCCTTCTCACTGGGCCGGCTCCTCAACAACCGATCGCGACGCAGACGGCGGGCCGAGCCGCGGCATGTCGCAGCACAGGTGTTGGAAAGCCGACAGTTGCTGTCGTCCAGCGCGATCGACATCACCCAGTTGAGCGACGAATTCAACGACGCGCACACTCTGCAGAACTGGTCCCGGATTGAGCAGACCGAGGGATGGAGTTCGAATCAACTGCAAACGTGGGACATCAATCAGACGCGGCCGGGTCAAATGACTCTTCGGCCGGAGACTTCGGTCTGGTACCAGGACTACCGGGGTCCCATGGTATTCAAGTCGGTCGAAGGGGACTTTGTCTTTACGACCTCGGTTCAAATCACCGACCGTGATGATGTCGGGGGATCCGATGCGGACAATGTCCCGGGCGACGCTCAATTCTCGTTGGCGGGCCTGATGGTTCGTACTCCGCGAGCGATCACCAACCCGGCGACGGACTGGCACACGGGAACGATGCAGGATGACGGCGGCAACCACGGTGAGAACTACGTCTTCCTGTCGTTGGGTCACGCGACCGACGGCAATTTCACCTTTGAAGCCAAATCGACACGAAACAGCGATTCACGGCTCTTTCTCACGCCGACGCAATCGAACTCCGCCCGACTGCGTCTGGCTCGGGTCGAGGACGTGATCACGTCGCTGTATCAACTGCCTGGCGGGGAATGGCGGGTGATGCAGCGGCTGCATCGGCCGGACATGCCCGCCACGCTGCAGTTGGGAATCGTCACCTACTCCAACTGGGAAAAGGCGAACAACTTTGATCCGTTCACTCACAACAATACCACGCTGAAGGCGGGGGTTGCCGACCCCACTCCCAACGAGCCGTTTGATCCCGATCTTGACGCCAGTTTTGATTACGCCCGGTTCGTGCGCCCCATCGTCCCCGAATCGCTCCAGGGAGTCGACTTGGTGACCGGTGCCACGGAACAGCAGTTGCTGTCATTTCTGGGGAACTCGGCGGGGACACCTCCCGACTCCAGCGCCCGCCCCGCGTTGAATGTGGGAGTGAATCTGGAGAGCGTTCTCGACTGGAGTTCCGCCTGGGTTTTCAAAGACGCGTTCCAGCGGGCGCGCCCCTGGGGAGTGCGTGCCTATAACCCGGCCACGGGTGACACCACCTGGCAGGCATTTGTCGGTCAGGGACCGGAACTCTCGGTCGACGCCAACGGCTGGGTCACAGACCTGAAGACCTGGGTCAATTCCGAGGGAGTCGTTTACGAACAGCGGGCGACGACGGTCGTCTTCACCGCCGAGGCGAATCAGCCGGCTGGGATCTACCGGGCGGAATGGGAGGGGGA
>JAPLOC010000974.1:3198-7134 GCA_026692825.1 Planctomycetota bacterium
CAATATGCCCGCCGGTGCCCACTTCACCGTCGATATCAACGCGACCAATCCCGCCAACCCCATCCGCAACATCCACCTGTGGATGCCGGATTACGAGGGGCACAGTCTGGTCGGTGCCGGTTTGGGAAACCCCAGCGACGCCTCACCATTCCATCCCGCATTCCTCCAGCGTTTGGATCCGTTCAACACCGTCCGCTTCATGGACTGGGCGTCAACGAACGACTCCGACATTGTCTCCTGGAACGATCGACGTACGCCGACCGCGATGTCGCAGGCGGATGGCGAATATCAGTACTACCACACCAACGGAGTCGCGCTAGAGTACCAGATCGAACTCGCCAACGAGATCGACGCGAATCCGTGGTTCAACATGCCGCACCAGGCCAACGACGACTACGTCCGGCGGTTCGCGACGATGGTCCGTGACACGCTGGACCCTCAACTGAAGATCTACGTGGAATGGTCCAACGAGGTTTGGAACAGTCTGTTTGAAGTCAATCATTGGATTCAAGACGAATTGGGTCGACCGGAGAATCAGGGGCAGAACTTCTTTTCGTTTGTTGGCCACGAAATCCGCCGCGACTTTGACATCTGGAGTGACGTGTTCGCTGGCCAGACGGACCGTCTGGTGCGGGTCGTCGCGGGCCAGCAGGCGAATCCCTACATCCTGGAACAGCTTCTGCTCAACGTGGGAGACCACGTCGATGCCGTCTCCGCTTCGGCCTATGCCGGCATCGACTACAACTCGGCGCTCGCGTTTGGCGCGTCAACGACCCCCGACGACCTGGTCAATTTCCTGGAACAATCCTCCATCCCCTGGGCGCTGGCCCGCCTGGCGGACCACCGCCGCCTGGCCGACCGATTCGAAGACATCTGGGGAAAAAACCTCTCCCTGGTGACCTACGAGAGCGGTTCCCACGTCATCGGAAATCCCAATCCGTTTGGGTGGACCGCCGCTGGACCGGCGGCGGCCGCGGCGATGCACCATCCCAGAATGTACCAGGTCTATCAGACTCTTCTCGAGGGCGTGCGGGACATCGGAGTCGATCTCTACAACGAGTTCAACTTCACCTCGGCGGCCAGTGTCAATTTCTATGGCAACTATGGTCTGATGCACCGGCAGGATCAACCACTCGGGGAATTGCCGCAGTTGAGGGCGATCTATGACCACCTGGAAGCCAACCGAACCGCTGTGGCCCCACTGGAGGTCGCGTCGATCACCCCCGTCACCCCCGGTCTGCGTAACACATCGATCGCGTCGATCGACGTCACGTTTTCCCGGGCGATCGATCCCGCGACATTCGACTGGCGCGATGTGATGCTCACTCTGGACGGCGGCCCGAATCGCATGACACGGGTTCAGACAGTGACCCCATTGTCCGGCAACACATTCCGCATCGGGAACCTCGCCCGCATCACAAATTCGACCGGAACATACCGGCTGACCGTGCAGGCGGGTGGTGTGTTAGATCAGACCGCCCGCGCGGGAGCCGGGACACAGAGTACATCGTGGATCACCGACGTGTCGGCACCGCAAACAAATGCTGTTTCTGTCGACCGTTCGTCAGGTGTCTGGAACGTCGCCATGTCAGGTCGCGATGTCGGGGCCGCCGGACTGGCGAGCTTCGATTTGTGGGTCTCCGTCGATGGAGCGGCTCCCCGGCAGATCGGCCGGACTAACGCGGGCGCGGCGAATGCCGATGGATTCAGTCAGGCGACATTACCGTTCCGGCCGATTTCGGACGGGAACGTCCATTCGTACCGGTTCTATTCGATCGGTCGCGATGGCTTCGGCAAGACGGAGTCGGCCCCCGCCACCCCTGCCGACGTACTGGTTTCCGCCGCTGTGCGTCCGGTGTTGGTCACTCAGTTCGACGTCGAATCGGGAGCCGTGCAGAGGTCGCGGGTCAGTTCACTTGTGCTAACGTTTGATTCGGCGGACGTGGTGCCTCTCATGGTGGCGACGATTGGCGATGGAACCAGTACTAACGACGCATTTCGGCTCATCCGGCACGGACTGGATGGCCAGGGAGCGGCAACTATCAGCCTGGTGGGACGCACCGCAGCGAACGGAAACTCGGTGGTCTTTGACTTCGGTCCGACGGGACTCACCAGCGATGGCTACTACGAGTTGCAGTTTGACGGCGACGGCAATGGAACACTGGAATCAAGTCGCAGATTCTACCGCCTGAAAGGGGATCTGAACGGAGACCGCCGGGTCGACTCGCAAGACGAAGTCGTCCTCGGGCGATTCCTGGGACAAGTGGGAGTCGGCCACTTCGCGGATCTGAATGGCAACGGTGTCATCGATCTGAAGGATCGGAACTCCCTGCGGACACTGTTTGGGCGGACGCTCCAGGTTGGACTGACCGTCGACGATTGAGGCGACCTTCACGCGACGCAGCGTTGTCTGAGCCAAAAAAAGGTGGCGGCGAAGAGGCAAGCCCTGCGGGTGTCAACGGCGCGAACGGATGAGATTGGCAAATCTCGTGCGCCATTGGCCCCCGTTGGGGCTTCGCCTCTTCGCCGTTTTGCAATACGATCGCCTGGCACGCTCGCGACGATCGTATCGCGAATCGGCCAGGGCACGAGTGACGGGACACAGCGGGTGCCGCCGACAGCAGAGACAGGGGTGGCTGAGATCGCCGATGGAATCTGATAGACTCCGTCGCAGACTCCAATCGCTCCAGTCGCCCGAACTCCGCATTCCATGTCTCCGTCGCACCCTGTCACAACCTGGATCGACCAGCTTCGGGGGGGCGACCAGATCGCGGCGGAACAGTTGTGGAGAGTCTATTTTCAACGTATGGTCGACCTCGCGCAGCGGAAGCTCAACGGAGCGCCGCGGGGGGTGGCGGATGAGGAAGACGTCGCGCTCAGCGCGTTCAAGAGCTTCTGTCTGGGGGTCCAGAATGGCCGCTTCCCCCAATTGCTTGGGACTGACAATCTCTGGCCGCTGTTGATGGCCATCACGCTCAATAAGTCGGTCGACCTGATTCGGGGCGAGAATCGCCTGAAACGCGGCGGCACAGGTCAGCCAACCTCGGGGAATGAATCTTCCGATCCCCGCGCGACGCGGGAATCGCTCAGCGAGATCCTCAGTCGCGAACCCAGTCCGGAATTCACCGCGGAACTGGTGGATCAGATTCATCGTCTGATGGACCGGCTGGATGCGACGGGTGACCCCGACTTGCGGCGAATCGCGATGTGGAAGATGCAGGGGGACTCGACTTTAGAAGTGGCGGCGCGCCTGGACTGCGTCAACCGGACAGTCGAGCGTAAAATACAGCTCATCTCACGTCTCTGGGAGAATGAAACGTAGCCGTCCGTTTCACGGTGTTTCCAGTCTGTCAACAACCAACCGCATCGCATGGACTCTGAGTCGAAAACGATTTCCGAAGAGCAGCTCGTGCAGCTCAACAGGCTGTGCGATGAGTTCGAATCGGCCTGCAGGTCGGGGAATTCACCGCATGTTGAAGCGTGGTTGACCGGGCTTCCCGACGCATTACGGGGGGCGGCATTCGAGGAATTGCTGACGTTGGAGGTCGCGTACCGACAGCGCTCGGGGAGTTCCTCCACGCTCGAGGAGCTGGTCGCGCGGTTTCCGCACGCCTCCCGGGACTGGCTGGAAAAACTGTGTGGTTCCGCCCAGTGCCAGGCAGCCGGCGAGATTCCCACCCAACTGGGTGATTACCGGATTATGGAACGGATCGGCCGCGGTGGAATGGGAGCGGTGTATAAGGCGGTGCATCAACGGATGGGGCGGACCGTCGCACTGAAGCTGTTGCGACGCGAAATGCAGGGCCGTCCCGAATTGCTGCGGCGTTTCAATCGCGAGGTTCGGGCCGCCGCCCGACTGACGCATCCCAACATCGTCGCGGCACTCGACGCGCGCGAAGAGGGGGGGTTGCACTACCTGATTACCGAGTACGTTCC
>JAPLOC010000975.1 GCA_026692825.1 Planctomycetota bacterium
GGGACTGGACCCGGCTCTGCATCGACAAGCTTTGACGGCACTAAGACGGGTGAACTGGCTGAGCCGAACCGCCGACAGCCTCTGGCCCTCGATCGCCGCGCTTGCCAGCGAACGCGCAAAAAACCGAGAGGAAGCCCCTCTGAGTCTGCTGGACGTCGCCTGTGGTGGCGGCGACGTCGCCCTGCGACTTGCGCAACGGGCCGCGTGGTCGGGCATTCCCTTGGAAGTTGACGGCTGTGATCTCAGTTCCACCGCGATCGAATTCGCCAGCGAGCAGGCGTCGCGCGGCGAGATTCCATCTCCCCGGTTTTTCACGCACGACATTCTGGGTTCTCCGCTTCCGCGGCAGTACGACATTGTGACCTGCACTTTGTTCCTGCACCATCTGGAGGAATCCCAGGCGGTGGTTCTGTTCGATCGGCTGGCGAACGCCGCCCGCAGGCTGGTTGTCATCAGCGACTTGCGACGAACTCGCCTGGGATTTTGGATGGCCCACTTGGTCTCAAGGGTACTGACCCGGTCACCCGTGGTTCGTGTCGATGGTCCGTTGTCTGTCGCCGCCGCACTCAGTCTTGACGAAGTCGCGAAACTCGCGGCCCGATGTGGCTGGAGCGGCTGTCAGTTACGCCGGGTCTGGCCCGAGCGATTTCTGCTGACATGGAACAAGCCATGAGTCGCGACCCTCCGGTCCTCTCCCCGCAAATCACGAACCCGGATTGGGACGTGATTGTGATTGGTGCGGGGCCTGCCGGAGCGCTCGCAGCGATTTTGTCGGCACGGGGTGGACTGCGTGTACTGCTGATTGAAAAAAAGTCGTTTCCACGCGACAAAGTCTGCGGCGGATGCGTGAACGGCGAGGCGCTGGGGGTTCTGGAACGGTGCGGGCTTGTCAATCGTCTCGCGGCCCTCAGGGGAAAATGGATCGAGCGGTTTGAACTGCGCGCGTTGGGCCAGGAATTGAGAGTTCCGCTGTCGGGGGGGGTGGCGGTCTCGCGGTCGAAGATCGACCAAGTTCTGGTCGCCGCCGCCGTCGAGTCGGGAGTCCGGTTTCTCGATCAGACTCAAGCGACCGTTCTCGAATCATCAACGCTCGATCGCGATTTGGTTCGCGAAGTCGAATTGCGCAGCGGAATCTCCGATCGTCGCGTTGTGACTGGCTGCGTCGTGGTGGCGGCCGATGGTTTGGGGCACCATTCGCTGGAACGGTTGCCACAGTTTCGATCTTACGTTCACCCGCGATCCTATGTCGGATTGGCCGCGCGAACGGGCGTTACCCCCGTTGTCGGGGCACCGGCGGAGGGAACGATTTCGCTGGCGCTGGGGCGCGGGGGTTACGTCGGGCTGGTGCGGGACGAAACCGAATCGATTCACCTGGCGGCGGCGGTCGCTCCGATTCGGTTGCGAAATTCGAATGGTCCTGCAGATTGCGTGGCGCAGATTCTCCGTGACGCGCGTTCTCCTTTGGAAGTCGATCTCTCAGCTCTCACCTGGCAGGGAACGGGACCGTTGACACAGTCTGCAAACCGTGTCGCCGACCGGCGGTTGTTTGTGGTGGGAGACGCGGTCCGTTACATCGAACCGTTCACCGGTGAGGGAATCGCCTGGGCGTTGGCCGGTGCCGAGCGATTGGCACCGCTTCTGACCGCCGCCTGCATGCGATGGGACGATCGCTTGATATCCGCCTGGAATCGAGAACTGTCGAAACAACGCCGCTGGCCCTGCCGACTGCTGACAGATATCGCGCGGTTTCCGCAAATCGCCCGATTCGCGTCTTGGGGTTTGTCGCACATTCCGTCGGTGCCTGGCTGGTTGGCGGGGCAGCTTGACCGTCATCCTGAGCGAACCCGCAAAATGGCTACGTTGTTCAATTTACCATCCGCCGCCGAAACTCAACCGCCGCTGGTCGAAAACCCCGCAGCGAAGGACGCCGCATGAAATTCGCCTTGCGCGGAATGGGAACCAGTCACCCGCCCTACAGTTTCGATCAGGACAACGCGGTCGAGGCGGCACAGACGATTTGCTGTTCGACCGATCAACAACGCCAGTGGATGAATGTCGTGTATCGGCGTTCGGGAATCGATCGACGGTACAGCGTGCTGTTAGACAACGGCGATCCAGGAATCGCAGGTCGGCAGTCGTTCTATCCTCCGCGAGTCACTGCTGAGGACAAAGGACCGACAACCGCCCAACGGATGGCACGATACGAAACCGAGTCTCCCCCGCTGGCGGTTGAAGCCGCGCGCCGCGCGCTGTGCGAGGCGGACTGCGACCCCGCGTCGTTGAGCCATCTGGTCACGGTCTCGTGCAGTGGTTTTGCCTCCCCCGGATATGATTTCGCCCTGATTCGCGAACTGGGACTGTCGGCGGGAATCACCCGGACCAATGTCGGATTCATGGGGTGTCACGGCGCACTCATTGGCCTGCGCACGGCGGGAGCATTCGCCCGAGCCGAGCCTGGTTCGCGCGTGCTGATGTGCGCCGTCGAACTTTGCACACTGCACCAGCAATACGGGTGGGATCCGCAGCAGATTGTGGCTGGGGGACTGTTTGCAGACGGTGCCGCCGCCGTCGTGGGATGGGTCGAGCCAGACGACGCGGCTGGCTGGGGAGTTGTCCGCCATGGTTCCGTCGTGTTGCCCAACTCAGAAGAGTGCATGGGCTGGCGGGTGGGTGACACCGGGTTTGAGATGCGACTGACTCCCGAAGTCCCCGACCAGGTCGCGCGCCATCTGGGAGACTGGGTGAAGTCGTGGCTGGCGGAATCGGGATTGAGTCTCGCCGACGTGAAATCGTGGGCCGTTCATCCGGGAGGGCCCCGCGTGCTGACCGCGTCGGCGGAATCGCTGGGATTGCCGACGACGGCTCTGGCCACCTCTCACGCGGTGTTTCGTGAATATGGCAACATGTCGTCACCGACGATTGTGTTCATTCTGGAGCGACTCAAAAAAGAAGCGGCGGCAACGCCGTGTGTCGCTTTGGCGTTCGGGCCGGGGTTATCGATCGAGGCGGCGCTGATCGTGTAAGTCCCTGCCTGCGACAAAACCAAGTTGGAATCAGATCAATGAAGACTGCTGGCTGCAGGAAACACGCAGGCTTCCACCAGTGACTTCAGAGATTCTGGAATTCGGGGCGTCCCAACGAACCGGGAAATCTGATCTGGAAAGGTTCGCTTCAATCCCCGGGCCTTAGTGGAGCGCCCCTCGGTCTTGACCGGAGCGCCGAAGACCTCGTGAAATTTCTCGGGGGTTGCCTCGACAGTTATGGAAGTTGGACTCGCCCCTTGAATCGTAAATCCCAACGACGACAAAACTTCACTGGCCTCGCGGACGACTCCTTCGTCGGCAGGTTCAGGAATGTACGAGGACGCTTCAAGTAACTGGCTATTTCCTCCAACGCCGACGGGCATCACCCGTGGAGTCAACAGGCAGTGGCCGCGCACGAGCGGACCGGCCACCGTACTGGAACCCTTCGACGGCGTTTTTCTGGAAGGTTTCGCCGTGGGTTTCTTCGGGATGACCTTCTTGACGGCGGCCCGTAACGCGGGTTTTTTGGTCTTTGTCGCGGCCGCCGGTTTGGTACTGCGTGATTTCGCCATAGGGCGTCCTCTTCCACTGGTTCTACTGGCTGAATTATTGGCATGCCACAGCGGCGTCAACGAGCCCGTAGCCGGTCGCCAGGTCGCGACCCGGTCCCGCGGGATCGCCCATGGAGCTGTGTCCCGCAGTCACGTCCCGACAGGAACTCTCGAGCTGCTGCCGAATCTGGGGCAATTTCAGTGCCGGGTCTTTCGACAACATCAATGCGACGACCCCCGCCACCATCGGACAGGCGGCGCTCGTACCACTGAATGCCGACCAGCCGTCGTTCTTCTTTGTCTCATCGCCATCCGGCCAGGTTCCGCCGGCAAGATCCTTGTCGATCTCGCACCCCGGGGGGATCGGAAGTGCGATGTAGATGGCTTTCGGCTTCTGGCCGCACAGTCCACAAACGTCGGGAACCTGGCGCCCCGGGAAGCGGTAACTTTTGAAGCTGCTGGCGTAATCGGAGGCTTGAAGCTGGTTGTTCTCGTCACGATACACGCCGCCGACACTGATCACGTCGGGACAACTGGCGGTCGCCGACACATGCCCGTTCCCCGCCGAAAACAACACGACCATGTCGTTTTGTACGCATTGTCGAATCTCGGCCAATACCAATGACCAATACGGATCCCAGGTCCCAAAGGAGCCATCGGTCGGAAGTTGCGATCCCCAACTGTTGGAAACAACTTTCACCTTCAACACGTCTCGGGCCGTCTGGAATGCGGCGACCGCGTCTCCCATCAGAAGACCGTGCAGTTCAATCTCCGGGGCGATCGCCAGCAAATTGGCACTTTCTCCTGTGCCATGGCCCACGGGGTCTACGTCGGCGGGGGATGCCACCTTCAGTTTGTACCCTTTTCCTGAAAAGTAGGGATGCGACCAATTGAAGCCGCTGTCGATCATTGCCACCTTGACCCCTTTGCCGCGAAAACCCGCCGCATGCACGGGGCCGGCGTTCATGATCGTCACAATGTCGTGCGGCACCTGAAGGTGGTAGTAGCCGAGCGCTGGCGGCGTGGCCGAGGGGGGCGTGGCAGCGGGAGCCTTCTTTTTGGCGGCGGCCTTTTTGACCGCTTTCTTGGGAGCCGCCTTCTTTTTTCCATGGAGTTCGATCGGCTGTGGAAACGCCGCCCCCTCCAACAGTTCCGATCCCAACTGCAGCGCGTTCATGCAGGTCGCCGCGGTTGGCACATACATCGTCGATTCCTGTTTTTCAAACTTAACCCCCATCTTGCGTTCGAAAACGGCTGCCGGGGCCGAAATGCGAATACTCAGTTCTGAAACGTGTTCGATCGTGAACCCCATCTCCACCAACTTCGCCCGCGCCTTGCGCTTGACGACCGCTTCCGAATAGAACGCGCCGATATTGGCGGACATCAACTTCGCCGTGGGCGAAAACAGGCTTTCGCCCCCGATCGATCGAGGAGAAACGTAGGCGACGATTCTGTCTTTTGATGTGTTGACCATCTTTTTCTCCGCGAATGCTGGATCGTGGTGTTCCGAGAACGAAACTGGGTTTGGACTCGCGCACAGAAATCGTATCCACGGCGACTCTTCAAAGTCCAGCCTGGATTTTGCCAGTGCCCAACAGGACTGTGGAACGGACCACGCCGCCAAGATCGAAAATGGCGACCGTGAGCCAACATTGGGCTACCGACAGTATGGACCCCCTTGCCGCAATGCTCCGGCCCGCTGACAATAGCCCGGGAACTCTCAACTCTTTCCGAGACACTCGTCATGCTGTCATCCCATCGCGTCGCATTCCGCCTGATCTCGCTGGGGCTGGGGGTCTGGTTGCTGTTGTCGAACGGCGCGCATGGACAGAAGGATGCCCCGAAAAAAGCACTCTCCAAGAAGTCGACTGGTGATTCGACTTTGCTGGCCACGGTCGATGGGGAGAACCTGACTCAGGGAGATCTCGACCGAATGTTTCGGCTACACCAGGTGGCCGCCGATCGCAGAACTCGCGAGAGGGAGGCGATGGTTGGGAAATTGATCGATCGCATCCTGATCCGTCGTCACCTGGAGAAATTGAAGATCGCCCCATCCAAAGGGATCGTCGACGCCCAATTGCAGGCTCTGGTGCGGCGGGA
>JAPLOC010000976.1 GCA_026692825.1 Planctomycetota bacterium
GGAATGACGCGATCGAGGGCGCGTTGTTTGACCCGGTCGGCACAAACGCCGCTCCCGGAACGACAACCTCCTGGGTTGCCGTCACATTGTCGTTGCGGACCAGATCGCGCCCCTTATCCCCCTGTTTCGGAGACTCGAATGTGAAGTTCGACGGAGAACGACGACTCCAGACCAACCCCTTGGGACCCCGTTCTCCGAATTCGCCGTTCTTGAGAATTCGGTCCAGGGTTAACCACGGATTGGCGGGAGGTTGTTGGGGTTTTGTCGCCGTTTCGGTCGGCGGTTCCGGCTTTCGTTCCGCTTTGCGGTTGCGAGCCTCCGCCTGCTGGCGAATCGAGGCTTGTGCCGCCGCCAGTCGTGCGGGCCAGGCGAACTTCGGGGCCTTCGCGGGGTCGTAGCCCGCCATGTGCCCCGTCAACCGGGTGACCGGCTTTGTGTATTTGAGTTCGGTGTCGCCAAACACTTCCTTGCACAGTTCGGCCAATCGAGGGTCATACTCCACAAGTTCGGCTCGGGTGTTCACATGATTGTGATCGTGGTCATTCTCGCGATTGTTGTCGAACCACGACTGCACCCCCTCGGCGAAGTACTCGTGGTGATTGACCGACGCGTACTTTCCCTTCCACAGTCCGTCGGACATCGCCTTGTCATACGCGGCGCGCACCCGCCCGTCGAACGTGGGATCAATGCGCACCAGGCCCCGCAGGTGCAGATTGTGCGCGAATTCATGGATCAGAATGCACTCGGTAGAGTACGGGTCTCCGTCGTAACTCAGCAGGTTTTCCTCGCCGCACGAACAGTAGGGATCACTTTGGCTGCCACCGGTTCCGCGGGCCCGCGCGTCCCAGAAGTCTTTCGCCGAGATTCCATCGAACCCCGCGACCGGGCCGAGTTTCGCGAACTCGGGAAGATCGGTAGTGAATTCCTTGTGGCCGATAACGCAAAGCCGCGAGCCGCTGGCGATCATCGCGTCGCGCACATCGGGACGGTGCGCCAGCATCAGATCGACCAAATAGGCCGCCTCGCGCAGGGCATAGTCGTCGACCTGCGTAGAGGCGACAATGGGGTAGCCGTGCGCGTTGATGAATTTGGTGTAAAAATCTGGTGCCGTCAGTTCGGCGGGAGGGGGCCGGGAGGGGGAGAAACGGCGGGGAGGTTGGCGGGGGTTGGCTGGGCTCGCGCCGGCTGGAGAACCGCGCAAGTGAGCAAAACTGCCGCGAAGAACTGGGGGAACAGTCGCTGGAACATGGTGTGGCGTCGCTGCCGATCGGGAGACGTGGGAAATTGGTAATGGAGTTTATACTTCAGGGGGCGGGGTGTGCGACTCGCTGGCGTTCGAGTGTCGTTTTCAGGCAGACGTGGTCAAGCGGTTGCTCAAGCCGTTGGGCGGACGCTGGGGGGGACCCTGTTCCCCCCTGTCAATTACCCATAGCTATTGCCCCGCCCGGAGAATCTTCCCACAGTTTGGTACGCCATCAACGATCTCGTTCCCAAGGTCTCCTTGGGAACGCACCCTTCCGAAGCTCTGCTTCGGGCGACAAACAACTCAGCGGCGGCGTCAACATTCTTTGCGATGCTCTCATGAAGCAGAGCTTCGGACAATCCGTTCCCAAGCAGAGCTTGGGAACGAGAGTTCATTGGGTTCGGTATTACCGGCAAAGTCAAGGTCTATAGAACTGACACACGATTCTATAGAATCACTTGCCACGACTGCCGGACCTTGATATCCTGAATTCCGTTGTCGGCCTGTCGATGGATTCCATCGGCCCCCGCCCTGCCGACCGATCCTCAGTCCCACCCAATCATGATCGCCCCGCGGTCCCCTCGCCATTCTGCCAGGAAACCGTCGCGTCCGAAGCCTTCGGATGACGCCGCCGTGCCGCGGGGTCGTCGCGAACAGATCGTTCAGCGACTGCTGGCTGATGTTATCGACGGAGAGTTCACCGCGGGCGAACACCTGGTCACCGAAGATCTCGCCCGCCGATACAAGGTCAGTCATACCCCGATCCGAGAAGCGCTCTCGACGCTGGCGGGGATCGGGGTGATCGACCTGCGTCCCCATCGCGGGGCGGTTGTGCGGCGGCTGGCGGCCCGCGATCTCATCGACCTGATTCAGGTTCGACGGGTGCTGGAGTGCGAAGCGGTTCGGCGGGCTTGTGGGCGGGCCGACCCGACCCAGTTCACCGAACTGGCCCAGGAACTTAAAAAGCTGGCGGCCAGTAAGGACTCACGTGGCAACCGGTTTGTGGATCAGGCCCGCCTGCTCGACAATCGGCTGCACGACCTGATCGCCACCGCTTCCGGGAACGCACTGTTGGCTGCCGAACTCAATCGGCTCAAACTGCTGTTTCGCGCCGTGCGTGACGCCGCCTGGCAGGTCGAGGGAACCCCCTTACGTCAGCGGCTGCTGGAAGAGGCGGGAGAACACCTGGCAATCGTCGAGGCGGTTCTCGCCAACGATTCCAAAGCGGCACGGGTGGCGATGTCCAAACACATTCGCGCCGCAGTGAAGTACTGGCTGCCGATCATCAATTCGAAAACGACCTCCCCCCCCGCGCCGGCTCGCGGCAAGACTTCCACAAGGACCACAACATGAATCGCTCTTCACGACAGGACAGTCCACTGGACTGCAGGTGGCCGGCTTCGCTGATCCGGCGGTTTCCGTTCTGGCTCGCGTGTGCCGCGTTTGTGGCGCCGGTCGCTCCCTGCGGCGCGTTTGCCGCCGAGAAACTGCAATACAACCGCGACGTCCGGCCGATTCTGGCCGACAATTGCTTCGCCTGTCACGGTCCCGACAGTGCCGCCCGGAAGGCGGGATTGCGAATCGACCAACGGCCGGCGGCGATTGAAGCGGGAGCGATTGAGCCGGGCCAACCAGACGACAGTCTGCTGTTGCAGCGGATCTTGAGCGATGACCCCAAGCTGGTCA
>JAPLOC010000977.1 GCA_026692825.1 Planctomycetota bacterium
CGACCAGTCCAATCTTGGCGGCGGCCTTTTGCGCGTCGCGACTGATCAGCTTGACCTCAGGAATGGAGAGCATCCCCGGGAGGGTGATTTCCGGCATACCCATGAACGAGCTGGAGAGGTCAGTTCCCACAGCGCCGGCGCGGACTTCCAGAATGACTTCGGCCTCTTCCGGCTTCGTCACGAGGGCCGCCCCGTGTCGCAACAGCCGATGGCGGACGGACGAGATGAGGTAACCCTTGTCGACGCAGTCGAGGTATTTCTCTTCGACAAATACCGAAGCGTTCGAGAGAGGGGTGAAGTCGACCTTGTCGAGTGACTGATCAATGGAATTCGCGATGAGCAACTGCTCGGTCGCGGTGCGGGCGGTATTGGATTGGCGGGTCGAAGTGCAGGCGGACGTGCAGACGGCTGCCAGGCCGAGACACATCGCGAGCGCGGGACGTCGAGGCGGCATGCCTTGGTCCTGGAAAATTGGGGGGGAGAGGAACTCGCGCGGGGAGGAGAGACGAATGCGCGAAAAGTGGGAGACTCAATGGAAGCGCAAGGAGTGCGCTCAGGGGGGGGTGGAATATGTAACGGAGATTGCGGAATTTCGTCAAGACGAGTTGAAGCGGTCGAGACGCGAAAGGGGACGTGTCGATTTATTGGGTCGCAGCACGAAGGAACGGTATCCTTCGACGCATCATGCCACACACCACCCGCATCACTCCCGGCAGGATGCCCGGTTTCACGTCCTTATTTGGGGCGTGGGCAGACTACAGCTTTTCGCCACGCCCCGACGACTTCGCGGGGTCCGAAGAAAACTCTCTTCGGAGATCACCCCCTCGGTTTCGGAGTGGAACTCGTAACCGTTTTCCGGGGTCATGTGAGATCAGTGCCCAAAACTCCGGTAATTGTAACATTCGGGTGGCCCGACTAGACTTCCGGCGTGTCAAGTGTTTCCACTGTGTTCATGATCGCACATCGCGACGAGAGATCCAATCAAAATGTAAAACTGTCAAAAACTGGTCGCGGGCGTTTTTTTGGTGTTCGCATTGTCCCCAGTTGCCGTCGCGGGACCTATTTCGATCACCACGGCGGATGGGGCAGGTGCTGACACCCAGCTTCGGCAGGGGCGGCCGGAAAACAACTACGGTGCCAGCACGCGACCGGCGATCAAATACCAAAGCGACACGTCGGGCAACAACCGCAAGGTCTATCTGTAGTTCGACCTCACTCAGTTCAATGCCCCTGTCAGCCAGCTCAGCGGGGCTCAGTTGCAGGTCACCGAGATTCAGGGGGATCCGAGTTCGGGCGATGTCACCTGGCATTTCGACGTCTATGGACTGACAAATCACGCGCTCGACAACTGGGTCGAAGGCAACCTCGACAATGCCGCGGGAGATCCCTCGTTCATCACCTGGAACAATGCTCCGGGCAATAATACGTCCGCCTACGTTCCATTGCCCGTCAACGACGTGATTCTAATTGGCTCGTACACCGTTCAAGGGTTGGGAACGACCGGGGAAATCAATACCGTGTCGGGCGCTGCGCTGGACACATTTCTGCAGGGAAGCACCAGTGGACTCGCGACGTTCATCATCCAGCGGCGCGAAACCGAATCCGCTTTCGACAACACGATCTACGGCGTCACGCATCGCGTTGCTTCCAAGGAAAACGATTTGAGTCTGGCTCCTCCCACGCTGATCGCCACGGTCAATCCCAGTGCCGTCCCCGAACCGACGACTCTATCGCTGCTCGGTGTGGGATGCCTCGCGCTGTTCGTGTTTCGGCGGAGAAACCCCCAAGCCAAAGCCTGACCGCTTTCCCCGCTAATTCCGGTGATTTGATCCCGTCCCAGCCGTCGAGCGGGTTGGAGTACACCCGTACGACTCTGTCAACGAGGCGGACCTTTGGCGGAAACGGCTCCAGGGATTCCGGGACCCAACGGCATTCAGGTCGAGTCATTCCCACGCAACGATTTATCACGAGAGCAAGCGACTTGTCGCCATCAGCTAATTCTTCACGTCTGAAAGGATATAGAGGGATGCGAGGTTGGGCACTTCAATCGCCTTGGAGTCCTTCAATATCGCGATGACCTCTGCTGTCGCGGCCTTGAGTCGTTTCAGTTCGATTTTCCCCTTCGAGTGTGCCAGGGCCCGGGCCACGGCGACGTCGTCCAGCACACTCAGCCCGATCCGGAGCGGTTTGTCGAAGGTCGCGAGAACCTCCGCAGCTTCAGGGGCCAGGCGCTGCAAGGCGTGCAGGTTGCCCGAAAACGTCTGATCGCTCAATCGCCGGGCCAGCGCGGGCGATTCCAACACGGTCAGGCCGTCGATGTTGAACCACCCGTTGAACTGGATCAGTGCCGGTACGCTTTCCGGAGCCACAGTTTCCGCCCGGTTCCAATACCACCCCATCTGTCGGGTGTTCTTGTCACACAATGGCACAGAATCGATCCGTTTCAACTCCTCCAGGAGCAGTCTTCGGGGAATTCTGGCGAGTGCTGCCGCAGTTTCAGGTGAGAGCTGATGTGTCGCCGGGCCGGACAATCGCAGGTACGGACCGGGGAACGTAGAGAGCGCCGCAGCGGACTTGGCAGGCAACTCGCGGAGTCCGGAAATCGCGAGAGTGCCTTCATACTTCGCCAGTTCGGCCGCGAGTTCCGGGGAAATCGTTGAAAGCCCGCTGGTTGGGGAGCCAGCGGTGCCGCCGATGAATAACTGCGGCGTCCTGGTGATCCTGACCTGCGGTGCAACTCCCTTGATTCCCTGATTGAGGGTTTTCACGAGGATGCGGGCCGACTCCGGCGAGAGGTCCGAGAGAAACGGGAACATGACCCACCGGTCGTTCCGCAGCGGGTTGGGTGGCATGTCATCGAAGGCGGCGGCCAGTTCCGGCGGGAGCGAGATGAGGCCGAGTGTGAGCGACGACCCGGTTTGCCGTCCCAGGAGACGGACCGTTTCGACCGAGTAATCACGTAAGGCGGGGAACGAGAGATCCCACCACCGTCGCTGGAGCAGCAATCGCAGCGTTTCGGGCGGAAGCTCTTCGAGGCTGGGGAACGTCAACGACCCGGATGGAATGCTCCTTGTGGTCCCATCCTGCTCAGTTCTGATCGCCTCGGGCAACTTGCCGAGAGCGTCTGCCACCTCGGGGGAGATGTACGTCACGCTGGGAAAATTCCCCGACGCAAGCACCTTGGCGAGCTGGACGGAATCCAACCTCTTCAACTGCGGGAAGAATGCCGACCGTTTCGTCTCCGCCATGACCTGGATCTGTCCGGGCGTCGGGGATTCAATGTCGCGTAATTCCAGAGCCGCGTAGCGAGTTTTGAGCAGCGCCTTGAAGGCGGTATCGGAGATCGGGCCGGTGCCGAAGAGGGCGATGCTTGTGGCGCTTACACTTTGAGAGAACTGCCCGGCTACCTCCTCCGTCATCGCCGCCGC
>JAPLOC010000978.1 GCA_026692825.1 Planctomycetota bacterium
AATACGCGCGAGCTCAAAAAGCGGCGATCGGACTGTTGCCCACGCAAAACCGGATTGTCTTTGAACGCTTCTTTGACGAATCGGGGGGGATGCAACTGGTGATTCACGCTCCGTTCGGCGCGCGGATCGCCAAGGCTTGGGGGCTGGCGATGCGGAAGCGATTTTGCCGAAGCTTCGATTTCGAATTGCAGGCGACCGCCGACGACGATGGTCTGATTCTGTCGCTCGGTCCGCAGCACAGTTTTCCGCTGGAGAGCATGTTTCCAATGCTCAACGCGAACAACGTCGACAAACTGCTGGAGCAGGCTCTGTTGTACGTCCCGACGTTTCAGACGCGGTGGCGGTGGAATGTCACTCGGGCGCTGTTGGTGTCGCGGTTCAAGAACGGAAAAAAGGTTCCGCCGGCGCTCCAGCGGTTTCGGGCCGACGATCTTTTGACCTCGGTCTTTCCGAAACTGACCGGTTGCCAGGAGAACATCACCGGCGACCACGTGCTGCCCGATCATCCGCTGGTCAAACAGTCGATGCACGACAGTCTGCAGGAGGCGCACGATCTGGAGGGCCTGAAAGTCGTGCTGGGGCGGATTCAGCGCGGGGAGATTGAATTGCTCGCGCGGGATACGCGAGAACCGTCGCCATTCTGTTATGAGTTGCTCAACGCCAATCCGTACGCGTTTTTGGATGGTGGCGAGGCGGCGGAGCGGCGCACGCGGGCGGTCGCCACGCGTCGCTCTTTGACGGTCGAGAGTGTTTCGGATCTCGGGAGGCTGGATCCCGAGGCGATTCGGCAGGTGTGTGCCGAGGCGCAACCGTTCGTGCGCTCGATCGATGAACTGCATGATGTGCTGCTGAGTCGCCTGGTGGTCCCCGTTGAGGGAACGCTCGGCTTGTGCCAGTCCCCTCCCGACTGGCAGCCCTTGTTCTCCGACCTGCGGCGGGCCGGTCGCGCGACGACGTTTGTGCGGGCCGATGGCGTGCGGTACTGGGTCTCCACCGAGCGACTCCCTGCGGTTCAGGCGGCGTTTCCCCAAGGGAAGCCCGAGCCAGCGGTTGTCGTTCCGGACACGGTCCGTCACGACTGGGATGAGATCGAAGCTCGGGTGACTTTGCTGCGGGGATTGATGGAGGTGTGCGGGCCGACAACGAGCTGCGAGATCGGGGCGTACTTGTCGCTCCCCGTCCATCAGGTCGACGCGGCACTTGAGGCGCTGGAGGGGGAGGGCGTTGTCCTGCGCGGCCGATTCCGTCCGGCCGAAGCGCGACCTGCATTGCCTGCTGAAGGAGTGCCGGCACTGGCGGGAAACGCGACGTCCAGCGACGGATGTGCGGCGGCATCTGAAAAAGAGGAGTGTCTCGGCGCGATTGCCGATGTTTCCCCGACGCCGGCAGCTTCCGGGGAACCGATATCGTGTTCCCACGAACATGACCACGAACCGGTTCCCGAAGTACCGAAACCTGCCGATCTTGAGTGGTGTCATCGCCGACTGCTGGCGCGGATTCATCGACTGACGATGGAGGGACTG
>JAPLOC010000979.1:0-2244 GCA_026692825.1 Planctomycetota bacterium
GCTACAAAGGTAAACAGGTTCGCGACCAGATTCACAGTCGCGACGTGATCGCCGCTTTTGAAGCATTCGCCTCAAATCCGCGGCCGGGAGAGGTCTACAACCTGGGGGGTGGCCGCGCAAACTCGGCGTCGGTGTTGGAGGTGATCGACCTGATCCAGGAGATTGGCGGCTGTCGGTTGAATTGGAGCTATCACGCCGAGAATCGCCTGGGTGACCACATCTGCTACATCAGCGATCTGCGGAAATTCCAGAGCCACTATCCGGAATGGCAGTTGAGGCACGACTTGCCTACGATCCTCGACGAGATGATTGTCGCGGAGCGGCGGAGCGCTCCGATTCGACGGGCCGCCTGATGCGAATCACTCTGCTGAATCAATTCTACAAGCCCGATCTCGCACCGACCGCCACACTGGCCGCGTCGGTCGCGGAGCATCTCGCGGCGTCGGGTCATGAAGTCACGGTTGTTGCGAGCCGGGGGGGGTATGTCGCGGCTCCTGTTGTCAGCGGGGAACAGCAAACGCCGAATCTGAAAGTCCATCGCCTGTGGACACCACGGTTCGGCAAAGCGCGGCTGATCGGCCGACTGGCAGACTACCTGTCGTACTACCTACTGGCTGCGTGGACGATGCTTTGGATCCAGAGGCAAGATGTGATTGTCTCGCTCACCACACCGCCGTTCATCGTACTGGCCGCGCTGTTGCATCGGTTGTTCCATCGCGGTTCACGAGTCGTCTTGTGGAACATGGATTGCTATCCCGAAGCCCCTGAGGCCGCCGGCATGCTGCGTCCCGGGGGCGTCGGCAGTCGGACTCTGCGGGCACTCAACCGTTTTCTGTTCCATCGTGTCGACCATGTGGTCTGTCTCGACGGCGCGATGCGTGAAATGCTGCTGTCCAACTACGGCGGCGACCGTCCGTTTCCAACGAGTGTGATTCCGAATTGGGAACCACTGGCGATGTTTCCCCGGGAGACGTCACCCGACCGAACGCTGGGGCGTTCGCGCGACCGATTGGTCGTGCTGTATCAGGGAAACGCGGGGGTCGGCCACGAGTTTGAAACAGTTCTGGATTGCGCCCGCCTGTTGCGCGATGATCCGATCGAGTTTCGATTTGTCGGTGGAGGCAAGTGGTGGACCTGGCTGGCGGAACAGTCGCAACGCGATGATCTTCCGCGTTGGCGCGTTGAGCCGTACGTTCCGAAGGAGCAAACGCCAAAATTGCTCGCGGACGCCGACGTTGCCCTGATCACCCTGCGCGACAGCAGCCGGGGAGTGATGAGTCCCAGCAAACTGCACAGCAATCTGGCGGCGGGGTTGCCGGTCCTCTACGTCGGCCCCACGGGGAGCAACGTCGACGAGGCGTTAACGCGTTTCGATTGCGGAATCAGTCTGCGGAACGGCGACGCGCAGGGGGCGGCCGATTTCCTGCGATCGTTGATCGCCTCGCAGGACTATTCAACTCGGCTCAGTGAGCGGGCCCGCGGCGCGTTTGAGTCGGCTTATTGTGATCGCGAGACGCTGCCGCAGTTTTGCGAATTGCTCGCGCGTTTGTAAAGAGCCAAAAGGCTATACCGCGAGCGGGGACTGGGGGGAACTGGGGCCACCCACAAGCCAAGGTGCAAAAATCGGGCAATCCGCCGCGATCCGCGATCACGCTTCCGCAATGAGCCGCGCGGGGAATTTGTGTCAACCAAAATTCCGCTTGCCGTGACTCCAGCCAGCCGGTACTGTCGTTGAATTCTGTTCCCATCGAGAATCCACGATGCCCACGACGCCATCCCAACGAAAACTCCTCCGATCGTCTCATCGCAAGGACTGTCATGGCTGGATCGAATTGCGAATCGCCGGTTCGCCCGCTGAACGGGGCTTTCAGCATGGCTACTGGCTGGCCCCCGAATTGCGCGGCGCTCTCAAGTCGATTCGACATCTGATTCTCATGGACACTGGGGTGCCGTTCGACTGGTTCGCCGCCAACGCGGCGGCGATGTATCTGCCGGTGCTACAGTCCAATTGGGAGGGAAAGCTTGCGGACAAGTTCGGCGTCGAGATCCTTGAGGAGCTGCAGGGAATCGTCGACGGTGCGAACGCCAACCGTACGTCCCGCGGGGCGAAGATCACACTGACCGACCTGCTGGGCTGGAACGGGTACCCCGAGTTGATCTGCCAGTGGTGGCCAGCGGTTCAGTCTGGGAAGGTGAAGCCCACCGTCTCGCTACCGAGCGGAACGCAGGCATCGGCGGTTCCCA
>JAPLOC010000979.1:2251-2570 GCA_026692825.1 Planctomycetota bacterium
AGTTGCAGCGCGTTTGTCGCCTGTGGTGAACAGACCAAAGATGGGGATGTCGTCATCGCGCAGACGACCTGGCAACGATTCGCCAACGGCGACGCGTACAACATCATTCTGGATCTGAAACCCGAACGAGGAGAACGTCTGCTGATGCAGTCGGTCCCGGGATATGTTTACAGCAGCACCGATTTTTGTGTGACCGGGGCCCAACTGGGGGTCGCCGAGACGTCACTCAACTGCAACGGTTTCGACCCGACCGCGCTCCCTGAGTTTCTGAGAATGCGTCGCGCGTGTCAGTTCGCCGACAGCATTCCGGCATGGTGCG
>JAPLOC010000980.1 GCA_026692825.1 Planctomycetota bacterium
CGAATCAAAACTCAAGGATGATCTCTGGGGGAAATTCACCGACCGTCGTGGCGACCGTCTGGACCTCAAAGACATGCTCGAGCGTCTGATCCTGCGCCCATTTTTGCATGGACAGATCGCGATTCTCCTGGTGGGAGAACTGCCGGCGGACCGCAAGTTTGTGTTTTTCGGCGGGAAGGCGTTTCGCCGCATTGGAACCGGCGATCACTCGATATCCGATGCGGAGTTGGAGCGGCAGGAAGAGTTTTGCGAGGAGTCGCGACACGCACGTGAACTCGATCTAATCGCGGGAACTTCGCTCGAAAGCATCGATCTCGACAAACTCAACGAATACATCACCCAACTCAACCAACCCACGCGCGTCGAGACAATCAAACCCGACCTGCAGGCCGCGCGTCCGTTGCTCGAAAAGAAGTACTTCTTGAAGGACGGAGTGGCAACGGTTCTGGGCATCCTGGTTTGTGGCCACCAACCCGACGTGTACCTCGGCTTTCGATCGCAACTCCATTGTTTTGTCGACGTGCCACAGGAGATCGCCCGCGACAAACAGGTGTTGAACGACAATGTCCTTCCGCTGATGGAAGGGGGGTTGGGATATGTCCTGCGAAATATCCACGTAGGGGTGAGCCTGGAACACGGTGGAACAGCGCGCCCGCAATATCCCGAATCGTTATTGCGTGAAACGATCAATAACGCGCTCGCTCATCGCGACTACAGTATCGACAAGCAGGTCTTCATCGTCATCAAGCCGGGCGAACTCATTTCGATCGAAAACCCAGGCTCATTCAAACGACAGTTGCTGTTTGAAGATGTCAACCATGACATTCCGATCCGCAGAATTCTTCCCGAAGCGAAGCCGCGCAATCCGAAACTGGCCGATGTCTTGAGCGTCTACCGGAAATGGGAGGGACGGGGCATTGGAATGGCGACTCTCGTCGACCTTTGCCTGCAAAACGAAATAGACCTTCCGTACTACCGGCTCCGTCAGAGCGATGTCACGTTGTTCCTGTGCGCCGGGCAACTTCTCGATGACCCGATGCGCCAACTGTTCAAGTCCTTCGATCGGTTTATTTCGGAACGGCTCGATGGTGGCACACTGTCCGAACCCCAACAATTGATCCTCGCGTATCTCATCAAGTCGGAATTGGCAAACGACAATGGCCGTTACACCATTCTGTTGACTCCCGACAACAATCACAGCACCGAATTGCGGAGTCTCGAACGCGCGGGCCTCATCGAAAAACACCGCTCCAGCACTGCGATGAATTCCGTCTACATCGTCGCGCGACCGCTGATGCGTCGGGAATTCACCCAGGAATTGCGAGGGATGTTCGGACTGCGCTTCGACGGCTTGAACGCGGAGCTGCGGGAAATTCTCAGCGTCGTCTATCGCTATGGCGAATTCTCGACGAATCCCCAGGTGAGTGCGAAAATGGCCAGCTTCGACCTTTGGCCCAAACGGGGACGGCCGAACGATATCCGCCAGTTCGACGCGTTCTACCGCCGGGTTCGCAAAGCATTCAATCAACTGGCTCAGGCGGGTCTGGTGATCAAGCCACCGCGATCCCGTGGATACGTCTTGAATCCCGATGGCGGTAGGGACGCGCTGAAACCGGTCGACGAGGATCGCCCATAAGTCGAGTGAGCCGCCAATTCCGACCTGGAATGTGGTCCACTCACGCAGTTCTCGCGACTCGCCGGTCGCCGTATCAGGGGTTTCCCCCAGGCGTCAGCAGCAACTCCGGCATCGATGCCGACCGCGTCCCCGCCAGCGGCGGATTGTCTTCCGCGCGAAACGTGAAGACTGCCGAGTATTTCGACTGCTGTGTCGTGTTTCGGCCGGCCGCGTGAAACGTCAACGCATGGAAGAAGAGGACGTCCCCTGCCGCGAGCTTCACAGGCTGCTTGCCAGCGATCAACGGCTGATTCACCGGCAGGTCAGTCCGCAAAAACAGCTTCTCGTCA
>JAPLOC010000981.1 GCA_026692825.1 Planctomycetota bacterium
CGACACCGACGTCTACAAATTCACGGTCTCTACCGACTCAATCCTTTCGGCGACAATCACGGGACTTTCGGAACTGGTGCAGGCCAAGTTGTTCCGCGATCTGAACGGGGACGGCGTACTGGCGGGGGACGAACAGCTCGAGATTCGAGACAACTACTACAGCGGTGCGACGCTCACCTTCAACGGCGAACCGTTGATGAAAGGGACGTATTTCCTGCAAGTTTCCCCGTGGAATTCCGAAGTCAACACCGCATACACGCTGGCGATTTCGGCAGCTTCCATTGCGGGGTCACAGGACGCCGGTGGAACCGCCGCGACCGCCCGCGACTTTGGCACGCTGACCACGGCCGTGCAGACGGTGAACGACATCGCCCAGTGGAGCGACACTGACGTCTACAAATTCACAGTCTCGTCGGACTCGATCCTGTCGGCGACGATCACGGGACTTTCGGAACTGGTGCAGGTCCGATTGTTCCGCGACCTGAATGGGGATGGAATCCTGGTCAGCAGTGATCAACTGGAAATTCGCGACAACTACTACAGCGGCGCGACATTGACTTTCAATGGCGAACCGCTGATGAAGGGGACGTACTACCTGCAGGTCTCCCCCTGGAATTCCGAAGTCAACACGGCGTACACGCTCGCCATTTCCGCAGCGGCCATCCCGGGATCACAGGATGCCGGGGGGACCACAGCGACCGCTCGCGACTTTGGCACGCTGACCACGACGCAACAGACGGTGAACGACATCGCCCAGTCGGGTGACAACGACATCTTCAAGTTCACTCTCTCCACCGACTCGACCCTGTCGGCGACGATCACCGGGCTCTCTGAGTTGGTCCAGGCGCGGTTGTTCCGCGATCTGAACGGCGACGGCATTCTGACCAGCGACGAACAACTTGAGGTTCGTGACAACTACTACAGCGGCGCGACGCTGACCTTTAACGGCGAATCGCTGATGAAGGGGACGTACTACCTGCAAGTCTCCCCCTGGAATTCCGAAGTCAACACGGCATACACCCTGGCGATTTCCGCGGCTTCCATCCCGGGATCGACGGATGCCGGGGGGACCGTGGCGCCCGCCCGCAATCTCGGCACCTTGACCGCCACGGCTCAGGCCGTGAAGGATCTGGCACAGTCGGGAGACAACGACATTTACAAGTTCACCCTGGCACCTGGCGCGAAGTTGAAGGCGGCAATTACCGGATTGACGGAACTGGTACAGGCGCGTTTGTATCGCGATCTGAACAACGACGGCATTCTGACCGCCAACGAACAGATCGCCTACCGCGACAACTATTCGTCGGGTGCCAGTTTTGATTTCAACGGTCTCACTCTCGCCGGGGGAACCTATTTTCTGCAGATTTCCCCCTGGAACACCGAGGTGAACACCGAATACCAACTGACAGTTTCGGCGGTCTGACAACCCGCCGTGACGTTGGCCGAACTCCGCAGTCGGCAGGGACCGACCACAGGCCTCCCCGGATGAAGTGATTCACCCGGGGGGGCTGTGGCAACTTCCGTTTCAGGGGTCACGCGTGGGAGGCGCAACTCCGGCTCGTCATCATTTCCCAACACTTCGCCCCTCGTTACGATGTCCGTGTTTTCTCCGGACGTTGGCCCGAGGTTTCGGAAGTTGAGGGATTCATGAGTGAAGATCGGCGGCACGATGCAGAGGACAATGACGCGGTATTTGTCGAGAAGATCGCAGCGTGGCGAGCGGGAATTGACCGACAAGAGATCGAGGAGTGGCTGCTGGAAATGGTACTACCCAAGATACGGGTTCTGTCCTTAAGTAAAAAGCTGATCGACCCCGCCTTGACTCCGGCGGACCTGAGGTCAGAGATGTCCGTGACGCTGTTGGAGATCATTCCGAAATTCCAGGGAACTTCACGGGGAGAGTTTATCAATTTCGCCGGGTTGTCTTTTCTCAACAAGACAAGGGACGTCATCGCTTCCCAGCCAAGAGATGCGAAGGCGGACCGAATTGATGACTCGTTGTCTGAAAGTAACCACCCGCGCGATCCCAACCGGTCACCACCCACATTGGCGTTTACCCGGGAAGTCTTTGAACAGGTGGTCGCATTTATTGAAAGTCTTCCCGACCCTCTCGACCGGGAGGTGGCGAGCCTGGCGCTGCGCCAGGGAATGAGACCCGTGGAAATCGCCGACAAAG
>JAPLOC010000982.1 GCA_026692825.1 Planctomycetota bacterium
ACGGGTGAGAATTTTGGATTCGACGAACCCGCCTGGCGTCGCTGGCGGTCGACTCAGCAGTCGACAATCGCCCCGGCGAAGAGTCGGAAGGGAAGTTAGTCGCGTGTCGAATCCCAATGACCTGCGTCGCGCGTTGCGCCAGACGCTGGAACTGTACCGGGGGGCGGGAATCGAGCAGTTGCCACTGGTCGTGTTGCCGCCTCTCCCCGCGAGTCCTCCCGCTCCATCGGCACCGCGACCCGCCCCCGTTCCCCCACGTGGCCAGCAGCCCCCGGCGACCTCAAATTCTGGTTCAACGCCCCCTTGGGCCGCTTCCCGAAGGTTCAGTGCGTCGCCAGCTCCCGAACAGCATTCTCCCGCCCCTTCACAACCGGTCCCTTCCGTCGATCCCATGTCTCCCCGCAGCGCCGCCGTCACGACCTTCACCCCTCCCTCGCCCCCGGCGGCGCTTCCCCGAACCGCCACGCGGGAAGAACGCCTGGCGGTTCTGAATGTCCTGAATGACAAAGTGAAGGGCTGTACCCGGTGCGCCGAGTTGGCAGGTACCCGGACGAATACCGTCTTCGGTTCCGGGGACCCGGCAGCAAAAATTCTGTTTCTTGGCGAAGCCCCCGGGGCCGACGAAGACGAACAGGGAGAACCGTTCGTTGGGAAGTCGGGTCAGCTCCTGACGACGATTATAGAGGCGTGCCTGCTGAAGCGGTCGGACCTCTACATCTGCAATATTCTCAAATGCCGCCCCCCCGGAAACCGCACACCACTAGAGAGTGAATGTCTCCATTGCCGGGAGTACCTGGATGGTCAACTCGCCGCCATTGACCCCGACTACATCGTCTGTTGGGGAACGACGGCGGCTCAAAACCTGCTTCAAACGAAGCAGCCGATCGGCAAACTGCGGCGACAGTTCTTCCGCCACGGCCGGGCGAAAGTGATCTGCACGTACCACCCGTCGTATCTCATGCGCAATCCCCCCGCCAAGAAAGATGTCTGGGAGGATATGAAATTCTGGCGGGCCGAAATGGGGGTCGATCTCTCGGGAGTCAAGAAGGCGAACTAAGGCCGCTTAACTTTTCCTTGAGTCCCAGCAAGCGCCGTCCCGCTTCGTGCAGCGTTTCGTCTTTCTTGGCGAACATAAACCGCACTTTGGTCCGGCCCAATTCGCGGGGTGAGTAAAAGCTGCTTCCCGGTACCGCCGAGACTCCCACGAGTTCGATCATCTTTCTCACAAACGCCACATCATCGAGTCCGGTGCCGAACGCGGCGATGTCGGTCATCACGTAGTACGCCCCTTCCGGATCGGTGAATTCGAAACCAGCTTGCCGCAGGTACGGCAGCAGAATATCGCGTCGTCGGCTGTAGTCCGATCGCAGCTTGTCGTAATAGGACGCGGGAAGCTGCATCGCGGCCGCCCCCGCGACCTGCAACGGGTGTGGCGCACCCACGGTGAGAAAGTCGTGCGCTTTGCGAATCGCCACGCTGACGTCGGCGGGGGCGATGCAATAGCCCAGTCGCCATCCCGTAATGCTGAATGTCTTCGACAGACCGCTGATGGTCACCGTCCGGTCGGACATCCCTGGCAATGTCGCGATGCTGATGTGGGGTGTGTCGACGTGACGGATGTATTCGTAGATCTCATCCGAAAGCGCGAACGCGTTGAATTCCTGACACAGATCGGCGATAAGCTGGAGTTCGTCGTGTGCGAAGACCCGTCCCGTCGGGTTGTTGGGCGTGTTGAGAATGATCGCTTTGGTGCGCGGCGAAAACGCCTTGCGCAGTTCCTCGGGATCAAACCGCCAGTCCGGATCGTGCATTTTCACCCAGACCGGCGTCGCCCCGCTGAGGAGCGCGTCGGGGCCGTAGTTTTCATAGAACGGCTGGAAGATCACCACCTCATCACCCGGATCGATGATCGCCATCATCGTCGCCATCATGCATTCGGTGGCACCGCAACAGACGGTGATCTGCGTCTCGGGATCGCAGTCGATGCCGTTGAAGAGTTTCTCCTTGGCGGCGATTGCCTGTCGCAAGGGGGGCGCGCCCCAGGTGATGGCGTACTGGTTGATGCCATCGCGAATCGCCTGACAGGCCGCCTCTTTCACCACCTCCGGCGCGTCGAAATCGGGCATTCCCTGACCGAGATTGATCGCCCCGTAGCGGTTCGCGACCCGCGTCATTTCCCGAATCACCGATTCGGTGAAATACTGCACGCGCTGGGCCAGCGGAGGATGCGTCGCCGACGAATTCACACTCATGGTTGAAGAGGTTTCTCTGAGAAGGAATCAATCAATCACACGAAACGCGTCGTTCTTCTTGTACACAGTCGGCCGCGCTTCGGTACCGAACTCCATGTGGCAGTCGACCAGTTGTCCCCGATTGGCGTCGGCGGGAATATCGATTTCGCACGAGACGAAATTCCCCTTCCGCGCAATGTGCGTCCCTTCCCAGGGACCGATCTGAATCCAACTGGGGACTTCGTCCGGGACGCCGCGTCGTCGCGCCTTCGAGGGATCGAGTTCAAACACCACCGTGTGTTTCTTCCCCCGGGTCGCCGTTCCGGGACGGAGCGCGACGATCACCCGCTCCATTCGGCTCTCCCCCTCGGCGTTGTTTTCGATCGCCCCCTTGGCCCCCCGACCGATGCCCCGCCCGTTTGAAGTCTCGGGAACACCTGCATATCCCCCCAGTACATAGGGGAAGCGATTTGGGGTGACATGGTAATGGTAGCCCCGTGCGGAGTCGGTGTGACCGTTGCAGACATCGAGCGCCTGCGCGGTGCCTGCCGCACTGTCGGCAAGCGGGGGAATGTCCCGCGCGAGCTGGTCTTTCGCCTCATACGGACCGTAGATCGGAAAGCCGTCGAAGGCGAAGCCGAGAACGGGTGAATGCTGTTCGCCATCGTCCGGGAAGGGAGATTTCACGCAACTGGGATACTTGTGGTAGTGATACACCCCCGTCTGCTGGGGATGCCCGCAGCACGAGTCGAGCCAGACCTCGGAGTACCCCTCCACCGCGTTCATTCCCCCCGCTTCAAACGGATTGAAAAAGACCACTCCGTTGATCGCCACGCCGATCGGTCCCATAGGAACTCGCGTGATCGACTCCGCCAGTTTGGGAACCAGGGGAAGCCGAAACACGAACTTTTGCACCCGGATCGTATTGGGGTTGCCACTGTTCGGAAAGACCGCCGTCGGGTGATTCGGGTAGCCCTGACTGTTCATGATCAGATGCTTGGCATCGTGCGTGAGCGCGATATTGGGGATCCCGTCCTGATTCGAGTCCTTCGTGTGGTATGAAAACAGGTCGATGTACCGCCCCGCGTCTTCGTAGTAATAGATGGGGGGATCACCCGGCTTCACGTACCAGTGCCCGCCAATCGACGTGAGTCCTTCGGGCCGTTCGTCGGCCAGGACTCTGCCTGCCGCGAACAAAGAACACGCCAGACTCGACTGTGCGAGAAACAAACGACGGGTCAAGGGAATCATGCGGAGACTCGCGATGGCAAGGATTGGGTCAGCCCTCGTTCCCAAGCTCTGCTTGGGAACGCATCGTCCGAAGCTCTGCTTCGTGAGCGCATCGCAAAGAGTGTTGACGCCGCCACTGAATTGTTTGCCGCCCGAAGCAGCGCTTCGGAAGGGGACGTTCCCAAGGAGACCTTGGGAACGAGATCTTGGTTCCCAAGTCCCCATCCGGCTCACGTCCAATGTCGCGTTTTCGGTCTCGTGGAGTATAATCAGCAATCGCCGCGACCGCCGTGCGATCTGATCCCCCCTCGCGAATCCTCCACCCGCCTCGCGAAAAACGTCCCGCGCTCCACATCGTTCGCCACTCATGAATCTCGCACCCTCTCCGTTTGGTGGTTTTGGTTCCGCGCTGACCCGTCGGGAACTGCTGTCGCGGTCCGGCACCGGTCTGGCAGCGTTGGGCTTGGCCGGGGTGCTGCGAGACGCGGGGGTGTCTCCGGTGGCACACGCCGCGGAGGGATTCAGCAACCCGATGGTGCCGCGGGCGGCGCAATTCCCAGCGAAGGCGAAGCACGTTATTCACATTTTTCTGAATGGCGGTCCGTCGCACGTCGACACGTTCGACCCGAAGCCGTCGTTGGCGAAGTTTGCCGGTCAAAACCTGCCCAACGAAAACCTTCGGACCGAACGAAAGACCGGAGCGGCGTTTCCCTCTCCGTACAAGTTCGAAAAGTACGGCCAGTCGGGACTGGAGGTCAGCGAGATCTTCTCGAATGTGGGGAAGTGCGCTGATGATCTGTGCGTCATCCGCTCGATGCACGCGAACGTCCCGAATCACGAACCGTCTCTGATGCTGATGAACTGCGGCGACGAAACTCTGGTTCGCCCCAGCATGGGTTCCTGGGTGACGTACGGGCTGGGGACCGAGAACCAGAACCTGCCAGGGTTCATCGCGATGTGCCCCAGTGGCTATCCGATCAAAGACGCCGAGAACTGGCAGTCGGCGTTTCTTCCAGGAGCATATCAAGGGACGTACATCGACTCGCAGCACACCGCGATCGACAAACTGATCGCCAACGTGCGAAACCCGTCGCTGACCATGGCGCAGCAACGCCGGCAACTTGACCTGGTGCAGGAACTCAATCGCCGACACGCCGAGAAAAGGCATCACGAAGGCCCGCTGGAAGCTCGGATTCATTCGCTGGAACTCGCCTACCGCATGCAGATGGAGGCGACCGACGCGTTCGATATCCAGCAAGA
>JAPLOC010000983.1 GCA_026692825.1 Planctomycetota bacterium
GCGCAACGCACAGGCGAAACGCCAGCCCGAGCCGGCTGGAGTCGTCGGTGGAAGATTCTTTCAAGACCCGCCTTGCGAGAGCCTGTGCGAACTCGACGAATTGCAGGTCGTTCGCAAGGGTCAGCGACTGGAGCGGCGTGTTCGAACGATTGCGGCGGGTGCAGGTGACATTGGCGTCGGGGAAGTCAAACACCGTCATCGCCGGGTAGGGACTGGAGCGCCACAGGTAGGTGTACATTCCGCGGCGGTATCGGTCGGGTCCGGTCGCGGTGTTCCAGGGCTTTTTGTCCTGGGTAAAGTCAAACACCCCCTCCGGTTGTGGCGGGTTGACGCTGGGGCCACCGATCGTGCGGGTCAGCAGGCCGCTCGCCGCCAGCGCGGTGTCACGGATATTCTCGGCGTCCAGGCGAACACGCGCCTGGCGGGCGTACAGACGATTCGCCGGGTCGACTTCGGCGAGTTCCGGTCGGAAGCGGGACGACTGGCGGTAGGTCGCTGAATTGACAATCAGTTTCACCATCCGTTTCAGGCTCCACGGAACCTCTGAGGCAGGAGGCGCGGCCCCGGGGGTGGGGGAGGATCCGACGGCGGTCGACACGGTTGGCTGCATAAACTCAGCGGCCAGCCAGTCGAGCAGTTCGGGATGTGTGGGAGGAGTTCCCTGTGTGCCAAAGTCGTTTTCGGTTTCGACAATTCCGCGTCCGAAGAACTTAAGCCACACGCGGTTGATGGTGACGCGGGCCGTCAGCGGGTTCCGTGAATCGACCAGCCAGCGGGCGAAGTCGAGGCGGTTCGGTCGGTCGGATTGCAGCGAGAGCGGCGGCAGGGCGGCGGGGACGGCTGGTTCCACCACAGCGCCATGTCGCAGAAAGTCTCCGCGGATGTGAATGTGAGTTTCCCGGGGGGCCGCACGCTCCTGCATCACCAGGGTGGAAACAAATTGCGGAATCTGCGCCAGCAGTCCGACAATCTCGGCGAGTTCGGGAAACTTCAGTTGCGCTTCCGGTAGCTTGCGGTAATACCCCGCCAGGTCGGCACGGTTTTGGTCGGTCCTCATGATGGGGGACAAGTTGAGCGCGTTCAGCACTTCCATCGGGAGTTTCTTACGTTCCTCGTCGGGAATCGTCTTCTCCCACGCCTCGATCGCAGCCAGGAACTCCTCCTTTTTCGCAGAAAATTTCTGCTCGAGGTCGGCGATCTGTTTTTGAAGCTGCGTTCGCTTTTCAGGGAGTCCCTGGGCAACTTGTTCTGCAGAAGGTGCTTCGAGTTTGGGCTCGTCGGCGTTGTTCAGGAAGGCGTAGAGCTGATAATACTCGCGCTGGCTGAGCGGGTCGTATTTGTGTTCGTGGCACTGGGCACAACCGACAGTCAGGCCCAGGAACACCAGGCCGGTCGTGTTCACCCGGTCGACCACCGATTCCACGCGGAACTGTTCGGGGTCGGTCCCTCCTTCTTCGTTGACCAGCGTGTTGCGATNNNNTTGCGATGGAAACCGGTGGCGATGCGCTGCGCCCGGGTCGCGTTGGGCAGCATGTCCCCCGCGATCTGTTCCACGGTGAACTGGTCAAATGGAAGATCGCGATTGAGCGCGTCGATCACCCACTCGCGGTACATCCAAATGGAACGGGCGGTATCGCGAGTGAAACCGTTCGAGTCGGCGTAGCGCGAAAGATCGAGCCAATGCCGACCCCAGCGTTCCCCAAAATGAGGCGACTGCAGCAGTCGTTCCACCAGCAGTTCATACGCGTTGGGACGAGTATCCTGGATGAACGCCGCGACCTCTTCGGGACTGGGGGGGAGGCCCAGCAGGTCGAAACTCACACGACGGATCAACGTGACTTTATCGGCTTCGGGAGACGGCGTGATTGCCTGCGATTCCAAACGCGCGATGACGAACGCGTCGATCGGATTCCGCGTCGTCACGCCGCTTTTCACAACCGGGGGAAGCTTCCGACGGACCGGTTGGAATGCCCAATGGTCGGCCCCCTTCCTGGGAGCCGTGGCAGGCTCGGCGTCCGGGAGTTTCGCTCCCTGGTCGATCCATCGCTGGATCAGGGTGCGCTCGGCTTCGGTCGGTCGGGGTTTTCCTTCCGGCGGCATCAAAGGGGCACCGTCTGCCGCCGACAGGACGCGAAACAACACGCTCTCGGCACTTTTCCCCGCGACGAGTACCTCGCCACTGTCTCCCCCCGCGCGAATCGCCGACGTCAAATCGAGCCGCAGCCCTCCCTTTGGCTTCTCGGCACCGTGACAGTCGGCACAGTAGCGCTGAAAAACGGGGGCGACGTCACGAGTGAAATCAGCCTCGTCGGCAGCCTGCGCGACGGGGCCAGGGAACCCGCCCAGCAGCAGGGCGGAAGCTAAAATCAGGCAGGAAGTCCGCATTGTTCACGCAACTCCGATCGAGCCGACACGTCTCGAATAGAAACACATCATGGTCCCTTGATTCTACAGCGCAGGGCAGGGCGTGTCGATTTATACGCCACGCGGCCGAAAACCATCCAAATCTTGATATTCAGGCGGGTGGTTCTTGGGAAGCCATCGCACGCCGCCGAAGCCAATGACGTGGTGGCTGACGCCGAATCCAGACAATGGTTCACTCACTTCGGCAGCCGCCGGGCTCAAGACAAAACTGTCAGTCACAAAGTCAACCTGACGGCTGACCTGTCAGTTTGGCAGACTGCCAAGTTGCCGAAAAACGGTCGACGCCGTGTAAATCGTGAACCTGTTGTGGGTTGCGCGTTTTGGGTTCGCTTGGCACAGCGATTGCTTTGACCTTCAGGCAGAATTCGGAACCACGCGAACACGCACGTGTTGAACTGGCTGAGAGTCTCTATTCGTTGAGGAGAAGCTGTGGCGAAACTGATGATCTTCGATGAGGATGTGCATAAGAGTCTGCTGGCAGGGGTCGGCAAGCTCGCCCGCGCTGTCGGAAGCACGCTGGGCCCCCGCGGCCGAAATGCCGTGCTCGACAAGGGGTGGGGCGCTCCCAAGGTCACCAAAGACGGTGTCACCGTCGCGGAGGATATTGACCTCGAAGACGCGTTCGAGAACATGGGGGCTCAACTGGTGAAGGAGGCGGCGTCGAAGACCAGCGATGTCGCCGGTGACGGAACCACCACCGCCACGATCCTCGCTGAAGCCATCTACAAAGAGGGTCTGAAGTACCTCGCGAGCGGTGCCGACCCGATGTCGCTCTCCCGCGGCATCCAAAAGGCGGTTCTGGCGGTCGTCGAAGAGCTGAAGAAGCTCTCGAAGAGCGTTGACGCCAAGGACAAGAAGGCGACTCAGACCGTCGCGACCATCGCTGGCAACAACGATCCGGAAATCGGCGGCATTCTCGCCTCGGCTCTGGTTCAAGTCGGCAAAGACGGCGTGATCACGGTCGAAGAAGGTCGCCAGACCAGCACCTCCGTCGAATTGGTCGAGGGGATGCAGTTCGATCGTGGCTATCTGTCGCCACACTTCGTCACCGATCAGGACGAGCAGACCTGCGAACTGGAAAACTGCCGCATCCTGATTTACGAAGAGAAGATTACCAGCGCCAAATCGCTGGTTCCTCTGCTCGAAAAGATCTCGAAGGCCCGCGTGCCGCTGCTGATCATCGCCGAAGATATCGAAGGGGAAGCCCTCTCGACGCTGGTGGTCAACAAGCTCCGTGGCATCATCTCTGTGGCGGCCGTGAAGGCTCCCGGTTATGGCGATCGTCGCAAGGCGATGCTCGGCGATATCGCCGTGCTGACCGGCGGCAAGGCGATTTTCAAAGACCTGGGAATTAAGCTCGAGAACGTCACGCTCGGCGACCTGGGAACCGCGAAGAAGATCAACATCGACGCCGAGAACACCACCGTCGTGAAGGGTGCTGGTTCCAAGGCCGAGATCGAAGGTCGTGCGGAGCAGATTCGTCGCGAGGTCAAAGAGACCGACAGCGAATACGACCGCGAGAAGCTCCAGGAACGCCTGGCGAAATTGGCCGGTGGCGTGGCGCAGATCAACGTCGGTGCCGCGACCGAAACCGCCATGAAAGAGCGGAAGGATCTGATCGAAGACGCGCTCGCCGCGACTCGCGCCGCGCTCGAAGAGGGGATCGTCCCCGGTGGTGGCGTCGCCCTGATGCGGTGCGGTGCCGGCATCGAAAAGCTCGGTCTCGAAGGAGACGAGCGGTTCGGTGGCAAGATCGTCCAGAACGTGCTGGAGATCCCCCTGCGATACATCGCCACCAACGCGGGCCTCGACGGTTCGGTCGTGGCGAACAACGTTCGCAAGCTGAAGACGAAGACCCACGGTTACGACGCGCTCAACGACACGTACGGCGACATGTTTGACGCCGGCATCGTTGACCCGACAAAGGTCACCCGCTCGGCGTTGCAGAATGCCGCCAGCGTCGCGTGCCTGCTGCTGACGACCGATTCGGTCATCGTCGACGAACCGAAGAAGGAAGAAGATTCCCACCACGATCATCACCACGATGGCGGCGGCATGGGAGGGATGGGTGGCATGGGCGGAATGGGTGGCATGGGAGGCATGGGTGGAATGGATATGGGGATGTAGGTTTCCTCAATCCGATTCGCTCACGCAATCGCATTCCGCTGGCTGCTTGATTTCGAAGACTTAGACACAACTGCAAGAACCTCACTCTGGAACTGGAGTAATACGCAATGGCAACGACGTTGAAGCCGCTTGATGACCGCGTGGTTGTTCAGCCCATGGAAGCCGAGACCACCACTGCCGGTGGAATCGTTCTCCCAGACACGGCGAAAGAAAAGCCCCAGCGTGGCAAGGTGACCGCCGTCGGTCCCGGCCGGATGATGGACAGTGGCGAGCGTTCGCCTTTGGCCGTGGCGGTGGGTGACGAAGTGCTGTTCAGCAAGTACGGCGGCACCGACATCGAAGTCGACGGCAAGGATGTGAAGATCCTGCGCGAGAGCGACATTCTCGCCAAGCTTGTCTAGTTTTCCCTTCCGCAGAGATCTTCCCGAGGAGTTTGAGGCGTGCCCAAACAACTGCTGTTTGAAGACCGCGCGCGGTTGAAACTGCAACGCGGCGTGAACACCCTGGCCAACGCGGTCGCGGTGACACTTGGCCCCACTGGCCGAAATGTGATCATCGACAAGAGCTTCGGCAATCCGCTCGTCACAAAAGACGGCGTGACGGTGTCGAAGGAAATCGAAATCGAAGATCCCTTCGAAAACATGGGGGCGAAACTCGTCAACGAAGTCGCGACGAAAACGAGCGACATCGCGGGCGACGGAACCACTTCCGCCACGGTGCTGGCCAAGGCGATCTACGCCGAGGGACTCCGCAGCATCACGTTGGGAGCCAACCCCACCATCGTTCGCCGAGGTCTCGACAAGGCGGCTGCTGCCGCCATCGAACAAACGACCGTGCGATTGGTGACCTGCTCGCGGAAGCGATGCAGAAAGTCGGTCGCGACGGCGTGATCACCGTCGAAGAAGGCAAGGGGTCGACCACGACTCTGAAGCTGGCGGAAGGGATGCAGTTCGACAAGGGCTTTAGCTCGCCGTACTTCGTCACCGACCCGGCCGAGATGAAGGCGATCCTCGAAGATTGCTACATCCTGCTGCACGAGAAGAAAATCTCCGCTCTGCGGGATCTGGTTCCGTTGCTCGAGAAGATCGCCCAGTCGGGTAAGCCGCTCTTGATCGTCTCGGAAGACGTCGATGGTGAGGCGTTGACCGCTCTGGTCGTCAACAAGCTGCGTGGCGTGTTGAAGGTGTGTGCGGTCAAGGCCCCTGGATTTGGCGACCGCCGCAAGGCGATGCTGGGTGACATGGGTGTGCTGACCGGCGGAACCCTGCTGTCGGAAGACCTGGGGATCAAGCTGGAATCGGTCGAACTGTCGCACCTCGGCCGCTGCAAGCGGGTCGAAGTGACCAAGGACACCTGCACCCTGATCGAAGGGGGTGGTGTGTCGACCGAGATTCAGACGCGAGTTGCTCAGGTTCGTCGTCAGATCGAGAATACCGAAAGCGAATACGACCGCGAGAAGTTCCAGGAACGCCTGGCGAAACTGACCGGCGGCGTCGCGATCATTTCGGTGGGTGCCGCGACCGAAGCGGAAATGAAGCAGACCAAAGCCCGCATGGAAGACGCTCTGCACGCGACCCGTGCGGCGGTTGAAGAGGGAATTCTCCCCGGTGGTGGTGTCGCTTATTTGCGGGCGATTCCCGCGGTCGAAGCGATTCGGTCGAAGGTCAAGGGAGACGAGCGGATTGGTGTGGAAATCATCATTCGCGCTCTCGAAGCCCCGATTCGGCAAATCGCCGAGAACTCCGGACTCGACGGCGCGGTTGTCGCCGACGAAGTGAAGCAGGTCGCGAAGCCCAACTGGGGCTACGACGCCCGTGCCGCTGAATACTGTGACCTCGTCAAGCAGGGTGTGATTGACCCGACCAAGGTGGTGCGGAGCGCGTTGCAGAATGCCGCTTCGATCGCCGGCCTGATGCTGACGACCGAAGTGCTGGTCACCCGAACCGACGATGTCGGTGGTGGAGACAAAGCCCGGGTTGAAGGCAGCATCCGCTAAGCGGATCGCGATTCAGACCGCTCGTTACAAACGGGCCACCCCGAGCGGGTGGCCCGTTTCCTTATGCCGTCCAGACCATGCCAGCGACCATGCCTGCGAAGCGCGATTACTACGAGGTACTGGGGGTGGCGAAATCCGCCTCCGCCGACGAGATCAAGCGCGCCTACCGTAAAGCCGCCGCCGCCCATCATCCGGATCGCAATCCCGGCGACGCCGAGGCGGTGGATCGATTTAAGGAAGCTGCAGAGGCGTACGACGTGTTGTCGAATGACGACAAACGGCAGCTTTACGACCGCTTGGGTCACGAAGCGTTTTCCCGAGGTGGTGGTGGACGCGGCCCGACCGCCGGCTTTCAGGATCTTGAAGAGATCTTTGGGGCGTTTGGGGGAGTGTTCGAGGGACTATTCGGAGGGGCACAACGGGGTGGTGGCGGGCGCGGCGGTCCGCGTGCGTCGAAAGGAGACAGTCTCCGCTGCCGGATTCAATTGGAACTCAAAGAAGCCGCGTTCGGCTGCTCCAAAACCGTTGAAGTCGACCGCGACGAATTGTGCGAGGACTGTAAGGGCTCGGGGGCCAAGGCCGGCTCAAGTCCGGTCAAGTGCGACTACTGCGGCGGTCGCGGCCAGGTGATTCAGCAGCAGGCGTTTTTTCGGATTCAGACGACTTGCCCGGCCTGTAAAGGGGCGGGAGAGGTGGTCCGCGAAAAATGCGGTTCGTGCAGTGGGAGTGGCCGAAAGTCGAAGCGGGCCCGGCTGGATGTTCGCGTCCCGGCGGGGGTCGAAGATGGTATGCAGTTGTGCCTTCGTGGCGAGGGAGATCCCGGAGATCGGGGAGGGCCACGTGGCGATCTGTATTGCGAACTTCACATCAAGCCCCATCCCCTGTTCGAGCGTGATGGGTCGAACCTGCACTGCACCGTACCGATCAGTTTCACCCAGGCGGCGCTGGGAACGAGTTTTGAAATTCCTCTGCTGGACGGGAAGCACCTCCTGGAAATCCCGCCCGGGACACAACCGGGTGACGTCCTGAAAATCGCCCGGCAGGGAATGCCGCACTACCAGACGCAGCGCAAGGGAGATGTACTGGTCGAGGTGCAAGTCGAGATCCCGCGCAAACTCGGTCCTCGGCAGGAGGAACTGATTCGCGAACTTGCGGAACTGGAACACAAAAATG
>JAPLOC010000984.1 GCA_026692825.1 Planctomycetota bacterium
GCCCGCCGCCGAATCATGCGCCGCGCCCGCTCGACTCAGCAACGTCCTGCTCTGCTTGCCGAACTCGAACAACGCTATCGAGACTCATCCTAGCATCGAAGCGGGCCGTTGAAAAATTTAACAGGATGAAGAGGATGAAAGGGATGAACAGGATGGAATCACTCGCGACGCGAACCGTTTCGGATGCTCCGGGGAGTTCTCACGCTATTTTCTACTTCTGCGGCTGATGACGTTGTAACAGTGATCTCTCCGTGCTTCAGGAAGCGCAGGTACTCGCGCCAAGAAGTTTAGAACGGAACAAGCCGGGGCATCGAGTGCCTGACTTCGCCAGAGTGAGATGTTGGCAACACTCAGGTCAAAGACCGGTACTATGATAGCCGGTCCCTAACGTTCCACTCACGGAACGAGCTTCCAGCCCTTGGCATCCGCTTCGAGCCCAGTATGTCCTGCATGGGCGTCGTAAACCGCGTGCATTTCATCGATCGAATCGAAATACCCAACGATGAACGCGGCCTGAAATGACTCCCCCGCCTTCACGGGGCGACCGCCGAATTCTTCGATCATGCAGATGTAGCCGCGCTGGTGGCACCACGCCTCCGACACCACGTCGGGGGCGAGTGTCATGCCGGCGAGCCAGGGGCCCTCTTTTCCCGTCTCCGGATCGCGCAGGCGGTACGCCCGAATGAACCGTTTGGGAAGTGGATCGCGACCACGCGTGTAGTTGAATTTCTCGTCCGGAGCGAAGTCCTTTTCGAACTCCTTCGGTTCGATCTCGCCCGCGTAACTCAAATAGACTTTGCTGAAGCGATCCCCGTTTTTGTGCTTGATGTGACCGGGCATATCGAGCCGCAGGAACATCGCTTCGCTGCTGTTGACCGCCTCAATCCGATCGCAGGAGACGAAGTAGCGTTTGCCTTCGGGAAAGACGATCGTCTGTCGCCAGGTGGAGCCGGTCTTCTTCCCCGGGGCGGCGGTCTTGTACTGGTATTTCATCTGAATCGCGACAAAGTCCGGTCCCGTCGTCACCTGGGGGTCCAGGCGGCGGGCCTGCGTGCAGATCTGTGGCCCCTCGATCGACCGCTTCGGCGTCTTGCCATGGTAGGGATTTCCAAACTGGTAAATGAGTTCCTTGTCGAGCTGATCGCGATAGGCCTCGTCGCTCCCGGGTTCCATGATCCAGTCGACGATGTCGAGGCCAAAGCCAGCGTCACGAAAGCCGGTTTTGCGGTCGAGAAACGACTGGGCGGAGATCCCGGTCACGTACCCCTTTTTGCGAATCGACGCCTCCAGTGTCCGGGTCACGATTTTGATTTCTTCGTCGTTGGATTGCACGGTCCCTTGCGCCCCTGCCCTGGTGTCCAGGAACACGACGCAACACAGAACCAGCGTGACGGCACGGACGACGGTTTTCACGGGACGATCCTCGAAAATGAAGAATTCGACGCAGGGTAAAGGGTGCGCAATCCGCATGGGTCGACCGGATCGACCGGAATTTGACCACGACCCGGGCAGGGTCGATAATGCAGTGTGAGAATTTCCGTTGAACTCGGCAACCGAAGCCGATTGTGCGGATTGTGCGGTCCCGGCGGATTGAGGATGACGAAAGCATGTCGACCAGCCAGTGGATGGATTGGTTCAAGAAAGCTTGGGGAGCGGCCGGTTCGCGCGGTTCCCAGTCGGCACGACGGGCCACGCCCGCGAATCTGGGTGTACACCGCTTAGAGGACCGGCAGGTTCTGA
>JAPLOC010000985.1 GCA_026692825.1 Planctomycetota bacterium
GAGCGGGACGATGTGTTCCGGCCCGTTCATCAAAAACGCCGTCTGGTGATCGACAATCGCCTGCGCCACCCGGCGTAACGTGCTGTACCGCTGCTCGATCGACTCAATCAGCCACTTCGCCGACTCGATCTTCTTCTTGATGTACTCTTTCGTCTGAGCGTCGGCTGTCCCGCTCGCGAGCATCTGCTGATACTTACGACTGATATTCAACCGGGGGGTGTATTCGTCTTCAATCCGCACCTTCCACTGACCATGATCGTCGGGTTCGACGAACAGGTCCGGAACGACGTTGTGCGTCGGCGTGTATTCAAAGTCGCGCCCCGGATGCGGGTTCAGTTGCAGCAGCTCCTCGCGCGCCGCCTTGATCGTCTCGCGATCGTAACCGGTCCGGCGTTCGATCACAGGCAGCCGATTTTCGGCGAGATCCTCCAGGTGCGACGTGATCAACGTCACCAACACATCGCGGTACGGAGTGTGGGGCTTGAGCTGCAGGAGAAAACACTCTTTGAGATCCCGCGCGCCGACTCCCGGCGGGTCGAGCCGTTGCACCAATGACAGCGCCGCTTCAGCCTCTTCAGGAGTGACGGGGGTCTCGGCGAATTCCAGGGTATAGGACCGGAGCAGTTCGTCGAGCGCGCCGGTCAACCGGCCGTGTTGGTCGAGATTCTGCACCAGATACTCGGCGAAGGCCCGCACCGCGAACGGACTGTTGAAAAAATGGATCTGCTCGAGAAGGTGTTCCTGAAGCGACGGCGGGCGCGACACGATGTTCGCCATCTGGTCGAGCGCGCGGTCCCCCTCTTCATCCATGCGGTTTCCGGAAACGCGCGGCGAGAATGATTCATCGTCCTGCCACGAGTCCCCCATTTCCGAGAGGCGTTCGAAGTCGTCCTGGTTGTTGTGGTCGTTATCGACCGTGAGTTCCTTCTGCTCCAAGGGCTTTTCCGTCGCCGGCGCGGACATCTCGCCGTTATCGCCGCCTCCCCTATCGGGGGCCTCACCTGTCGCCGCGTCGAGAGGGGTTCCCAAGTCCTCCAGCAGCGGGTTTTCGATCAGCTCTTGTTCAATGCGTTCTTTCAGCTCCAGCAGGGGGAGCTGCAGAATCTCCATGGATTGGATCATCCGCGGAGCCAGCTTCATTTGCTGGCTCATCTTCAGATGTTGTCCAAGACCCAGGTGCATACGAGGCGGCCTTTATCGAAACCGGCTAGAAGGACTGCCTGCCGCGCATGGCGTCGGCGAGCATTTCACGGTTGGCGAATTCCAGAACACTTCCCGTGGGAATCCCCCGCGCCAGGCGGGTGATCTTCACCGGATCGTTCGCCAGCAGGTTGGATATGAACAGCGCGGTGCCATCCCCCTCGACCGTCGGATTCGTCGCCATCACGATCTCGCGGACACCGGCCGACCGGACCCGATCGACCAGCGCGTCGATGGTCAGCTTCTCCGGCCCCATCCCCTCCAGAGGAGAAATCCGCCCCTGCAACACATGGTAAACGCCGTGAAACGCTCCCGAAGATTCGAGCGACAAGAGATCTTTGGTCTGCTCCACGACGCAGACCACCTGGTGGTCGCGACGTGGATCGGAACAAATCGTACAGAGTTCGTTCTCGGTGAAATTGAAGCAGGCTTTGCAGGCCCGCAGCTTCGCTTTGACGTCGCGAATGGCCTGCGCCAGCCCCAGCGCCTTGTCGGCAGGCGCGATCATGAGGAAATAGGCGAGCCGTTCCGCCGACTTGCGCCCGATCCCCGGCAGCATTTCCAACTGCTCGATCAGGTGGGTCATGGTGGGACCGTAACCGTCCATGGGTTACTTCCCCCCACCCAGAAGCCCGCCCAACGCCCCCATGTCGAGTCCGTCGGTCGCCTGTCCCATCGCGTCGGCCGCCGCCTTGCGAGAATTTTCCAGCGCCTGATTGACCGCCAGCAACACCATCCGCGAAACGGCCTCCGCGTCACCACTGCGAATGAGCGCGGGGGCAATCTGAACGTCGACCACCTGTTGCAGACCGGACATTTCAATCCGCACCGCCCCGCCGGCGGCTGTCCCTTCCACCCGGATC
>JAPLOC010000986.1 GCA_026692825.1 Planctomycetota bacterium
GAAAAGATCCCGCAATTGGGGACAGTCATTGTTCACGATGATGTCGAAATCGGTGCCAACACGACGGTCGACCGGGGCATGATCGGGCCGACAATCATCGGCCAGGGAACCAAACTCGACAACCAGGTGATGATCGGGCACAACTGCGAATTGGGAAAGCACAACGTGTTCGCCTCACAGGTGGGGCTGGCCGGTTCGAGTTCCACAGGAGATTACGTCCGTCTGGCGGGGCAGGTGGGGGTCGCCGACCATGTGCATCTGGGACAGGGATGCACGGTGGGGGCGAAATCGGGCGTGCATCGAGACATTCCCGCCGGCGAAACGCATGTTGGGGCTCCCGCTCGCCCTGAACTGGAAGAACTGAAGATCGTGATGGCCACTGCGCGAACTCCCGAGATGCGCAAGCAGATCCGGGATCTCGAGGCCCGACTGCAGGCGCTCGAAAAACGACTTGACTCGCCCGCTGGCTCCGAGGGAGGCTAAGCCGTGCAGCTCTACAACCCCGACCAACAATTTCCCCGACGTGTCGGCTTGCTCGCCGGCGCGGGTCGATTCCCGATCATCTTCGCCGAGGCGGCCCGCAGGCAGGGCCTGTACGTGCATTGCCTCGGCGTCGACGGGATGGCGAGTGAGAAACTCGCCGACTGTTGTGACGTTTGCGAGTTCGTTCCACTAGCACTTCTGGCGGCTTCTTCCCGACTGGCGCACGTTGCACATGTGGTTCCGCTACGCGACGCGGAACAAAAAGGACGACACCCTGCTGCTCGCGGTGATTCGCGAGTTTGAACGTGACGGCATCTCGTTTGATTCCGCCCTGGACTACTGCCCGGAGCTGCTTGTGAACCACGGATTTCTGACCAAACGGAAACCGACCGCCGCCCAATGGAAGGACATTTGCTTCGGTTGGGAGTTGGCGAAGGAAATGGGCCGGCTTGACGTCGGCCAGAGTGTGATGGTGAAAGAAACCGCCGTCCTCGCGGTCGAAGCGATCGAGGGGACCGACCAGTGCATCCGCCGCGCGGGTGAACTGTGCCGCAAGGGGGGGTTCACCATCGTGAAAGTCGCCAAACCACAACAAGATCGGCGATTCGACGTCCCCACGATCGGCCAGCAGACGATTCAGACAATGCGCGAGTGCGGCGCGAAAGTCCTGGCGATCGAAGAGGGGATGACGATCATGCTCGACCAGGAAGAAGTCCTCCGCCAGGCCGACGCAGCGGGAATCGCGATCGTCGCTGTCAACGCCGCTGAGATGGAGGCGCGGAAGGCGGCGTAGGATTGGACGATTCCAGTATAAGGGCTCTTGTTTTGGTCGCGAACCCGTGAAGCGGGTGTGATTACGGGAGGGTAGTGTGGCCAAATCCACGCGAGCGACCCCCGCCATAGGAATCCTGTTCATCCTCTTCATCCCTTTCATCCTGTCTAAAGCTTCTTCCAATCCGCGATGTGTGGTCGTGCGGCTTGGACAATGGGGCAGACGGACGGAAAGAATTTGACAGGATGAAGAGGATGAAAGGGATGAACAGGATGGAATCACTCGCCATCTCGGCTCGCTGGATAGAATCTAATCGCACTGAGTTGGAAACGATCTTCGCCTGGAGGGCGAGATCTCTCCTCCACACATCAAAAACTCCACCTCACCTGGGCGACAACCACCCCAGGTGGTGCGCACAGTGAATCGAATGCAACTGCCGCCACTCGTCGGGGGTAAGGTGCCCAAAGAACGGCGAATCGTGGAATTCGCCAGTGTGATGCTCGAAGCGATCGAGTACAGTTCGCAGCCGCTTCACAGCGGCCGTTTCGTCACCCGGCGCGGGGGGTGGCTTTTGGGGGCTGGGAACCCGATCGGGCATCCTTCCCTGCGAGAGAATCCGCCGTAGTACGAACCGCCCGAACAACGTCTTGATCAACCAGGGGGTTTTGAAGCGGTGGCCATCCAGCGAGCCTTCAATAAAATATGCCAGATGGTCGCACGTCTGAGAGAGATCCCAGTCGCCGTGTTGTTCGTATCCTCGCGAACACAGGCGATCCAGCTCCTCCCGGATCTGCTGAAAACTGCTGAAGTTGAGAACGCGGTGTGGCATGTTGAAAAAAGCCTCCAAAAAAACGGGCGCGGCATTTCCAGTCTCGGCCTGTCGGAGTCGACGGGTCACGGGGACTGAAACGAAACGCCCCGACGAGCCGGCCCACTGCTGCCGGGCCGGCCGTCGGAGGTCTACTGCGCGCAACCTGAGTTTCGTGTCGCTCGAAATCAACTATCGCAATCCCGCCAGTTCCTGCAAGAGCTGCCAGTTTTCGAGTCGATCCTGCTTCGCCATCAGCAGCAGCTCGCTGGGATTTCCCTCTTTGTCGAAGTGCTTCGCGAAGCGCCCTTCGCTGCGGCAGAAATCGATGAAGTCGATCTGCTTGCCGGTCTTCGGATGGGTGTACCAGTTGTCCTTCACCGCGGGATTCCCTTGCAGAGAAATTCGCTTCTTGATGGAGTCGCCATTCCGCGGATCGTACACCACCAGCGGAAACGCCCGGGTGTCGACCGCCAGCCGCGCCTGATCGGTCGCCATGTTGTCGGCGACCCCGTGTTCAGGCTGGCACGTGGTGTAGCAGACGACGATCGCGGGACCATCAAACTCCAGCGCACCGATCACCGACTTGTAGAAGTGGTTCACATGGGCGCACGTCGTCTGGGCGACGTAGGTCCGGGGATGCATCATCGCGATCTGGGCGATTTCCTTGCGGCGTTCCTGCTTTCCGCCAAACGCCTTGCCGTGAACACTCATCTTGGTGTTCTGGCCGGTGTAGGTACTGGTCGAGGCTTGTCCCCCCGTGTTGGAGTAGACC
>JAPLOC010000987.1 GCA_026692825.1 Planctomycetota bacterium
CAGGCGGGGCGGGCAATACTGCGAGGGGCGATCGCGGAAATGGAGACGGGTGAGGGGAAAACCCTCACGGCGACACTGCCGCTCTTGCTCCATGGGCTTCGTGGTCGGGCCTGGCTGGCAACTGCCAACGATTACCTCGCCCGTCGCGACGCCGACTGGATGCGACCGATTTTCGCCTCGTTTGGGTTGCGGGTGGGCTGTGTTCAAGGAGGGCAAACCCGCTCGCAACGCCGCATGGCGTATGACTGCGAAGTCGTCTACGGAACATTGCGGGAATTCGGGTTCGACTTCCTGAAAGACCGGTTGTCGGAACGAGTTCCCGCAGATCGACGCGGGGACGACGATCGACCGCTTCAATCGCCTCCCAGCCTGCTATTGCTTGATGAAGCCGACAGTCTGCTGATCGATGAAGCGGTGACCCCGCTGATCATCAGTCGGTCTGACCTGCCTCCCAAGTCCGCAGAACTGGCCTGCTTTCGGTTTTCGGCTGAGATCGCCCGAGAGTTGCGCATTGGGGAAGAATTTGTGCGTGACCCGCGGAGTGGTACCTACCAACTGACGCTTGCGGGGCGGTACCGGGTGATGGAGGCACGCATGCCGACCGAGATAAACACCCTTCCGCTCCCGGAGATTTTGCACTCGGTGGAGCGGGCGATCCGTTCGCGGGAGACCATGCGGCGTGACGTGCAGTATGTGGTCTCAGACGGGAAAGTGCAGATCATCGATGAGGGGACCGGGCGGATTGGTGACGACCGCAAGTGGCAGGCGGGGTTGCATCAGGCGGTGGAGGCGCAGGAGGGAGTGAAGATCACCGGCCTGACACAGGCGAGCGCCCGCATCACCGTTCAGGACTTCGTGCGGCGATTCGACAGGATCGCCGGCATGACGGGGACGGCGCTGGAATGTACCGTCGAGCTGCGGGGGGTGTATGGTTTGGCGGTCGAGCGGATTCCCACGCGGGTTCCGTCGCAAAGAAAAATCCTGCCGCCGCTCGTATACGACTCGCTCGATGAGAAATGGCAAGAGGTGGTCGCACAAGCGCGGCGGGAATGCGACCGTGGCAGGGCCGTCTTGATTGGAACTCGCACGGTTGACGCGTCTGAGCAGCTTTCCGCCAGGTTGCGCCAGGCGGGTGTTGAACATGAACTGCTCAACGCACTGCAACCCGAGCGGGAAGCCGATATCATCGCACAGGCGGGGGGATCGGGGCGTGTCACGGTCGCGACCAATATGGCCGGCCGGGGTACCGACATTCAGCTTGACCCGAGTGTGCGCGAGGCGGGCGGACTGCACGTGATTGGAACGGAACTCCACTCTTCGTCCCGTATCGACAGGCAATTGGCCGGCCGTTGCGGTCGACAAGGGGATCCGGGAACATTTCAGCAATGCGTCTCATACGAGGATCCGATTTTGCGGTTGGATGAACGACGAACGCGTCGGACGTCACGAGAGAAAGCACACCCCACCGCGGCGTCCTTTGCGGAATTTCAAAGGGTACAGCGCGTCCTGGAACGGAAGGAGCGGCAGTCGCGGGTGTCCTTGATGCTAATGGAAGAAGAACGGCGGGAACGGTATGGCGTCTTGGGGTTTGATCCGTTGTTGGATCTGTTCCCCGAGTGAGTCCTGATTGGCCATTTGGCAGCCACGACACGACGCTCGCAACGCGGCCGGCACCGTTCGTTGTTTCGCTTGACTCCCCCACAACTCCTCCCGAGAATCGTGGGCGAGCGACGGCTTGGCGCGTCCGCGCGATCGCGTGGGGCGGATCAGGCCCGCACGGGTGGCGAATCACCGGGAGATGCAAATGGCGATTGATATTGAGGCGTTGTGCGCTCCGATCGATGGAGACTCACCGGTCGGGCGGGATCTGATCGCCGCGCCGCTCTCGGATAAGGAACCGATGAAGAGTTGGGCGGAACTCGACACCGAACTCGACGAAGCGGTGACCAATGAAGCGGAACTGATGCTTCCCTCGGATCCGGCCGCCAGACGTCCAAAGAGTCCGGATTGGTCACAGCTCGCAGATCGACTCAAGACAACCCTAACGAAACACTCCAAAGATCTTCGGCTTAGTTCGCGATTGACGGGAGTGCTGACGCGGACCTCGGGATTTGAAGGGCTGCGTGACGGACTGAAGCTGTCCCGCGCGCTGTGTTCGCGGTACTGGGACTCGATTCATCCGCAACCGACCAGCGAAGATGATCCCGACGACGCCGACCCACGGGGGTTGGCGCTGGTTCGGGATTTGTCGCGGATCAAGCTGGGGACCGCGATTCAGCAGATTCCGCTTGTGGTCGGGAAATCGGGGGCGCAATACCGGTTCGCCGACTACCTGATGGCGGCGCAGGGCCACAATCCCAACGCGGACTCAATCGACACCATCGCGGCGGCGGGGGCGAAAACGGATCCCCAGCATTTTCGAAAGCTGCTGTCGGATTTGGACGCGGCGCTCGCGGAGTTGGAACAATTGGATTCCGAACTCTATGAACGCTGTGGGGTTTCGGAAAAGACAGGTTCACGGGCGACATCGTGGACGGAATGGAAAGAAACCATCAAGCAGTATCAGTCCGCGGTCCGGATTGTGGGGGCGCATGCCTTTGAACAGCCGGCGGAGTCGGACCC
>JAPLOC010000988.1 GCA_026692825.1 Planctomycetota bacterium
ATCGATCGACCTGATGCGGGTTTTTAGCGTGTGACAGTCCGTTTCCCTTCCGAAGTCTGCTACATGATTCAAAAGCGCATCCTGGTCCATGATCGAGTTAGAGTTCCTACCGCAAAGGGCTGGTCGTGGATCGACCGCCGTTTCGTGCCGGAGCAGAGCGAGCGTCTGTCTCGTGAAGCGCTGCTGCTATACTACTTCCTGAGTTCCGTCGCCGACTAGCACGGCTTGTCGTTCTACGGCGACACGACGCTGACCGCCCGACTGCGAATGAACCCCACGACGCTCGCCTTGGCGCGGGGGGAGCTCCTGTCGCGTGATTTGATCGCCCATGAACCTCCGTTGACCCAGGTCCTCTCGTTGCCGCCGGATGGTCCGCGTCGTTCGCCGGTGCGGGATCAGGGACCGTTTCAATTGCGGGGCGTACTGCGGGAAGCGGTCGCCCGACTTCATGGCGACCGCCAGAACCAGGAGGCACCATGAACGTCGCCTTGTGGGCCGAGATTCGCCGTCTGTCCAAGATCGAACGCCTCTCCGCCTGGGTCATCGCCGAGCGCCTGCACTGCTCGTGACAGACGGTGGTCGACGCGTTGGCCCTGACACAGCCACCGACCAGCGCCACCGCGTCGCGCAGCTGCCTGGTGGAACCGTACGCGGACCAGATCCAGGCGCTTCTGGCCCGGCATCCCCAACGGTAGGCCGTGCGGATCCACGAAGAGATTGCGTGGATCGAGTTCGACGGAAATCGTTACTCGACGCCGCCGCAGGTTGTGCGCAAACCCATGACCTTTCGCGCCTGCCGTGATGAACTGCGGGTGCTGTATGACGGCCGCGAGGTGGCCCGGCACGTTCGCTGCCATGACCGGAATTAGTTGTTCGCGCTTCCCGAACACCGGCTGGCGGCGCACGCTCGGCCAACGCGCGCGGCCCGATGCCCTGGCGCAGGAGTTCGACTATTGGGGCCACAGGCCCGTAAGTTCCACCTGCAACTGCGACAGCGTCCGGTCAAGACCGGTATCCACATCAGGCGTCTGCTGGCTCTGGCGCGGGTCTACGGACGGACCGAAGTGCTGACCGCCATCGCGCGGGCCGTGGAGTTGAAAACCTACGACGTCGCGTACGTCGAGAACCTGCTGATGGCCGAGCGCCGCCGCCGGCAACTTCCGACACCCACTCTTCCCACGCCGCAGCGGCGCGAGTTGTTCGACGAAATCGAACTCGATCCCGCCGGCCCTGATTTCTACGACCGTTTCTGTCACGACCCCCAGAGGAACTCCCATGCCACGACCTGACAACTCTCCCCACGCGCGTCTCGAACGCGACCTGGCCGAACTGAAACTTTTGGAAATCGCCAGGCGCTTCCGCGAAGTGCTGGACGACGCAGCCCGCAAAGGAAGTTCGATGCTGGAGGTGCTGGCCACGCTGATCGCCCTGGAGCAGACCGGCAGAGCACAGCGGGCCCTCGAACGACGGCTCCGCGAAGCGCGGCTGCCCAAGCGGAAGACGCTCACCGAGTACAACTTCGCGTTCCCCAAACGGGTTCCCAAAGCGGGCATCGTGAGGTTTTTCGACGGCGACTTTATCGCGGAGCATCGCTGCGCAGTCCTGATTGGGCCGACCGGCGCAGGGAAGTCGCATCTCTTGACTGCGTTGGGCTACGCCGCGGGTGTCATTGGGCGCCCAAAACCGGCCAGTGAGGGGTGCCCAATGACACAAGCGAAACCACCGCAAACCACAATCTGAAGCGGCGAAGTTCTTGCCGTCCAGTTCTTCAGAATGCCTATCTTGTCCGGACGGACGGGTCCATTTTCGGTTCCCAGGTGGGGCCCGTTTCGGCGAACATTTCCACGGCCCCCGAGACCGTCCAGAATGGCGGTGGTAGACGGGAATGAGTATACTCATCGCTCACTCGGCTTTGAGAGGTGCTTGGCGGTCGGAAGTCGGAGGAGCCGCTCTGAACGACGCGGCAGCAGCCTTAAGAAACGAGTGTGATACTACACATTGTCATCCGTTCCATGGAGACGAGTATGAGCATTCCACCGAGTGTACTTGAGAGAACTAAGTCGCCCGACTTTGAGAATAACATTTTCTGGATGTATCTCGACACGGGTGGCAACGTCACTGTGGGCGCTGGCCACCTCATTCCAAACGCGGCTGCAACTGGTGCTGCCTTACTGAACTTCGTTGATCAAGGCGGGAATGTGGCGTCCACAGCTAACAAACAGCAAGAATGGAACACAATCCACGATCAGGACGCGGGACACACGGCAGCCTATTATCAGCAGTTCACAACCCTCCATCTTGAGCAAGTAGACATTGATGTGATTTTGCTCGCAGACATGGAGCGAGCACAGGGTTACCTCCGGACTGCGTTCCCCGACTATGACAACTTCCCACAGCCGGCTAGAGAAGGAATGCTCGACATGATGTTCAACATGGGACCGGGAAAATTCACAGCGGCGCACTGGCCAAACTTCTTCGCGGCAGTCAATTCTGCGACTCCGGACTGGAATAAAGCGGCAAATCAATCCCACCGAAGCGGGATCTCGAGTACCAGGAATAGTATAGTGCGCCAGCTCTTCCTGGATGCGGCCGGCATGTAAACGCCCAGCAGAACCACCCGCTGGGCGGCCGGCCGGGGTCGGTTCGCGTAACGAAAAACTCCGCAGCTCAAAGCTGACGGCGCTCGGTGCCTAGTGTTGGCCCACGAAGTTTGCTGGTGTCGCCCTTGACCCGTCGGCCTGCGGTAGGAGTTCGCATCGCACCCCTCCAGCAGGCAGCGTCGCCGACCGTGCCGGTGATCGCA
>JAPLOC010000989.1 GCA_026692825.1 Planctomycetota bacterium
TTTCGGGCCATTTGAGTATTCCGCAATCGCAAGAGCCGAATCAAGGACCGGCGGGAGGGGGCGGGGCAGTGAGACCACCGGTCGCGGTCGAACCGTCACTGGGGGCACCGGTGGCCGGCGTCGAATTGTCTGGGGCGGCTCCCTGAATCGGGATGCGCCCCTTCGCGGGCTTGGGGGTTGGGTTTTCGGGAAACGTCGTCTCTTGTTTGCCGCAGCCACTCAGCGCGAAAACCGCTGTGAGTGAAAAAGCAATAGCGGCCCGACGGAAAGACAATTGGGACATGAGTCGCGATGCCTGGTGAATTGGGATCGATGCATGAAAGCGGGGCACCGTCAGGAACCAACGGTACCCCGCTGAGAGAATTCGGCGCGGCGGAAATTCAATGTGTGACCACAACCAGCGACGCGCTACTCCGAGACGACTTCCATGTCGGCCATTCCGCCGTAGCGTCGATAGTTCGTCGTGTTGATGTTTTTCGAGATGAACCGAACGCTGCCGTCGGCCATGGCGAAGTGCAACCCGCCGGTGTGGGCCGAGTTGAACTGGTACCAGTTCTCCCCAAAATTCCAGGCCGTGGGCATCGCCCCGACCGAAATCCAGAGGTAGTTGTAGTTATCGCCGCCGTTCGCTTCGCCGATCAAGAAGGTGTTGCTCGCGCCGTCACGGATGTCGCTGAATCGCGTTCGGGTGAGTCCACCGTAAACGCCGTTCCACTTCCGCCACAGATTCTTCAGATTTCCTACACCTCCGGAGACTCCGAGGTAATTGGTCCGTCCGACGTTGTAAACAGACTGGATCGTGTATCCGCCGATCGTTCCCGATCCTCCGGTCTCTGAGCATCGGGCACCGTCCACGGAGGTGTCGCCGCAGTAGCCGTGCAGGACGATGAATTCAGAAAACGTGCTGGTTCCCGAAGTTTGATCCGACGGACAAAGGTAGGCGGGAATCTTCGCCTGCGACATTTCCCAGGTATTATCGAGATCCCACCAGTAGGTGTTGTGAGTCGACCCGCATGGCGACGGCGGGGGCAGATCGGGTTCGAGACCCTTCCAGGCGTCGACCTTCTGGTAGACCGGGGTATTGTCCATGTACGGGAGAATGAGCGCCAACATGCCCACGCCTGAGAAATTAAACGTGTTGTTGGCGTAACTGCAATTGGAATCCATCCCGATGTAGCCAGGGGGATACTGCCTGAACGCATCGTGGAAGTTGTGGTTAGCCAGCGCGATCTGCTTCAGATTGTTTTTGCACTGGGTCCGTCGGGCGGCCTCCCGGGCCTGCTGAACGGCGGGCAGCAACAACGCCACCAGAATCCCAATGATCGCAATCACCACCAGCAGTTCGATGAGCGTAAATCCACTACGCTCAGCTCGCGGTGCCGCGATCTTCGGCTGACTTGGACGGACAACTCGCATGTGTCAATCTCCCAAAAGAAGGAAGGACGAGAACGGAACCGACAAAAAACTCGGGAAACACCCGAAAATCACGTGCGAAAACACAATCCAAAATTCCCGTTGCGAGACTGGTTTTACCCAGCCACCACTCTGGAAATCGCCGGTACTTCATCACAAATACTCGACTTCCCATCGATTTTCTATAGAAAAATCGATATTTCTTCATTTTCTTTTGAAAATGTAGAAGTCGCTTCCAGCGGGACTGGACGACAGATTCACGCAGAATTTCTGGTGAATGACGGTCGCCAGACCCTGTCTCAGCAAGGATCATGCCAATTCCGTCCGCTGTAATTCCGACCGAAAAACCCGACAATTCTATGCATTCGTCATGATTCCGTGTCACTTCCCCGGGCACCCGCCGACTCAATACCGGGCAGGACCGGGGGCGCTGTAGCGTGGTTTTGTATGCACCAACCGCTTGAATCCCAAAATTCGCAGCCCTCTCTGTGACAGTGCCCGTTTACGCGTCATGTGATTCCAGCGGATGGTGAAAATGGAACCGCGCGATGCGGTCGGGTACTGCGCAACCAAGACCCGCCACGGTACGATATGCACACGGCACGACCGGTTGACCAGTTCGGATCATCACTCACAGTCGGCAGTCCGTCGCATCGTTCCCTCCAGTTCGCATCGTCTCGCCATGCACACCAAGCCCCTATTGCATCGTCCCCTCGCGCTGGCGGCATTCGCCAGCCTGATTCTGGCAACGCTGTTGACCCCTTCCGCGTCGCAAGCGGCGGACGGGCCGCGCAAGCTCGTGATCGTCGCCGGCAAGCCGTCGCATCCCCCGCGCATGCACGAATTCAACGCAGGGGTACAACTGCTCGACAAGTGCCTCAAAGACTCGCCGCTGGTCAAGACCAGCATTGTCTTGAACGGCTGGCCCCAGGATGAAAAAGTGTTCGACGGGGCCGACGCCATTGTCTTCTACATGGATGGTGGAGGGGGACACGAATTGGTGCGGGAAAACGGCCGGCGTCTGAAAATGGCCGAGGAATGGGTCGCCAAAGGGGTTGGCATTGGCTGCATGCACTTTGGTGTCGAAGTGGTCGCGGATCAGGCGGGTCAGCAGTTCAAACGCTGGATCGGTGGTTATTACGAAAACATGTTCTCGTGCAACCCGATCTGGGAGCCGGAATTCAGCGAGTTCCCCGTCCACCCGATCACGCGTGGCGTGAAACCGTTTCAGATCAAGGACGAGTGGTACTTCAACATGCGGTTCCTCGCCGACCTGCCAGGCAACAAAGCCGAAAAGGTCGAAAACGTCAAATTCCAGCCCATTCTGGTCGCCTCCCCCAGCGACAAGGTCCGAAACGGTCCCTACGTCTATCCCGCCGGCCCCTACAAGCACATTCAGGATCAAAAGGGGCGGGCGGAAGCGATGCTGTGGACGGTGGAGCGTCCCGACGGCGGCCGCGGGTTTGGCTTCACGGGGGGGCACTTCCACGACAACTGGGGTAATGACCAGTTTCGTAAAGTTGTGCTGAATGCGATGGTCTGGCTGGCGAAAGCCGAAGTCCCGGAAACAGGTGTGGAATCGTCCGTGACCAAGGCTGACCTGGATGCGAATCTCGATCCCAAAAAGTAGTTCGCTTGTCCGTCGAACGACTTTGGTCGTGACGACCTGCAGCGTTTCGAGTCGATCGCCAAAGCGCGATCAACCAGTGTTCTTCAGTCCCGACGCGATCCCATTGATGCTCTCCAGCACCCCCGTCAGCAATTCCTGCCGGGGTTCTTCTCCCGCCCGCAGCCGCTCGAGCAGCACGAGTTGAATGAAGCTCAGCGGGTCGACATACGGATTGCGCTGTTGAATCGACCGCTGCAACACCGGCATGTTGGACAGCAATTCGGTCTGGCCGGTCATCCGCAGAATGGCGGTGACCGTTCGCTGAAATTCGCCGGCGATTTCCCCGTAGATGCGGTCGCCAATCGCCCGATCTTCCACCAGGTCGGCATAGACCCGCGCAATCGTCAGGTCCGCCTTGGCCAGAATCATCTGCGCGTTGTCGATCAGCGTCCGCCAGAAGGGCCAATCGGTGTACATTTTCGCCAGCATGTCGGCGTCGTGCGGATTCTCGGTCAGATGTTCCGACACGGCGCTTCCCAGGCCGTACCAGCCCGGGAGCGTATGACGGCTCTGCATCCAACTGAAGACCCAGGGAATCGCACGCAACTGGTCAATTCCCACACTCTTCCCCTCGCTCCGCCGTGCCGGTCGCGACGCGATCTTCAACTGGCCGATCTCCGCGATCGGCGTCGCCTGTTCGAAATAGGTGAGAAACTCGGGGGTTTCGTACACCAGCTCGCGGTAATGCCGGCGGGCTTTCTCCGAAAGCCGGTCGATCAGCCGTTCCCACTCGGGCGAGGGATCCCGGTTCTCGACCGCGGTGCTGTTCCGCAGAACCGCGTTGACAATCTGTTCCAGGTGTCGTTCCGCGATCCCCGCACAACCATAGCGGTCGGCGATCATCTCTCCCTGTTCTGTGAACCGCATGCGACCATCGACTGTTCCCGCCGGTTGCGCCAAAATCGCCTTGTTCGCCGGCCCTCCTCCGCGACCGATCGCCCCCCCGCGACCGTGAAAAATCTGCAGGGTGACACCGGTCCGCCGCTGTGTCTCGGCGAGCGCCCGCTGCGCCCGATACAGCGCCGGCGATAGATCGGCAACGCCAGCAGACGCTGGACGATCGTGGACGCGGTCATCAGGGGATCGAGCGACTCAAACAGAGGCACGACATTGAGTCGGCTGATCCCTTCCCCTGGGCGAAACAGCCGCGCCTCGCGCGCCAGGAGCAGCACTTCCAGCACGTGCGCCGGCTCGGTCGCTCCGCTGATCACATAATTCTCGATCGCCTCGGCACATTGCTGTTCCAGCAACGCCGCGACGTTGCGCATCGTCTGGACGACTTCCCGCGTCTCCTCCGTGAACGGCAGATGGGTCGGCACCAGGGGGCGCGTCATCTGCAATTCCTTCGCCAACAGCTCAAATCGTTCGTTGGGGGATTTGCGCTGGTAATCGTCGCAGACCCCCGCCCAGCGAAAGATCTCGTCGAGAGCCTGCGCGTGCCGGGCGGCGTGCTGTCGGATGTCGAGCGACAACATGTGCAACCCGAAGGTCTCAACCAGCCGGATGAAATCCCGCAGCAGGCCGTCCGCCGCCGTCGTCGCCCCGACCTCTTTCAAGTCGTCGGACATCGCCCGCAAGTCGTACAGAAGTTCGGCCCGAGCCCGGTAGATCGCCGGCGGTGGTTCTTGTGCCTCCGCGGTCCAGTGCAGCCGCAAATTGTGAATCCACGAAATCGTCAATCGAATGCGTTCGGCAATCGCCCGACAGACTGCGCGATACGGCTCGTGACGAATTCGAGCCATCGCCTGCGGGACGAGAGTCTCGCAGCGATCGAAAACCGATTGGAACTCTGGTCCCGGAGTGATGCACTCGGTCGAGAGCGACAAGACCCGTGCGAGATCGTCGAGTCGCGGGAGATACGACTCCAACACAGTATGTTGCAGAACCCCGACCGCCGCGACGGTCGAGACATGTGTCACATTCGGATTGCCGTCGCGGTCTCCACCAATCCAACTGCCGAATTCCAAAATTGCGGACGGACGAGGCAACTCGGGATACACCTTGCCGAGCGCGGCTTCCAGCTCCCGGTACAACCGGGGAACGACATGGATCAGTTCATGCACCAGACCGACGCCGTGGCGAACTTCGTCCAGGACGGTCGGCCGATCGACCCGCACCAGATTCGAGAGCCAAAAGGTCTCAATTTCCGATTGCAGCGTGGCCTCAATTTCCGCCCGGTCGCGCGGTGTGAGTTGTTCCACGTCGAGGCGTTCGAGGGCGAACGAGATGGTGTCGAGTTTTTCGAGAATCGTTCGGCGGCGGGCTTCGCTGGGATGCGCTGTGAACACCGGCACAATCTTTGCGCGGTGCAGCAGTCCCCCCAGCGTCTGGGGTGATACTCCCCCCTGACGCAACTGGATGAGAGCCGACTCGATACCGTCGGAACTCGGACTGGTGGCGGTTAACGCCTGCCAGCGAAGGGCGCGCAATCTCCCCCGCTGTTCCGCCAGATTGATCAGATCGAAGTAGATGCTGAACGCGCGAATCAACCGACGCAGGTCGGCCACGTCGAGCCGTTTCAGGCGGTCGCGTAACGCTCGCGCCGACTCGATCGACGGTCGCTCGCGGAGTTCCTTGCTGGCTGCCCGCACCTCTTCCACAAGGGCGTAGGTCGGCTCCCCCGCCACCCGACGGATCACGTCACCTAACATTCCCCCCAGTCGGCGAATGTCGAGACTGAGTGCCTTGCGCACCTCTTCGTCGCGAGACTGCCGGTCGGTTGCTGGGACTTGCAATTCAGAGCTCATTCGAGATACGTGATCCGCTTGTTGACGTCGATGTTCACAGAGTGAAACGGCTGCGTGAGGTTGCTGGTTCGGAACAACGACTGGCGAACCGCCTCCATGTCGTCTGGACCCAGCGCATCCTTGAAGATCGGCACGAGGTAATCGATCCCCGTTTGGGACGGACGCAAATTCTCCGCATCGTAGAACGAAGGGTGGACCTGCCGAGAGTGTATCAGGCCGTAACGGTCGCGAAAGTCGTTGGCGGTCACACTGTCGATGTAGAAACCCCGTTCGCGATTCCACTGGAGAACCGAAACGCCGTTGACGTGTCCTTCAATCAGCAGGTCGACCGCCTTGCCTCCCAGCAGCGAGCCATAGAATCGATCGAACAACACGGGGCGGCCGCCCCGTTGGGTGTGTCCGACTTTTCGTGTGAAAATCGCCGCCCGGGCCGACTCGTTCCGGCGTTTGCTGGTGAAGTACGTGTCGCCGAGTCGTTGAATCAAAACCTGCCGCAACGAATCGGCGGCTCCGGACAGAATCTTGTTTCCCGCCGGGTCGGTCGACGCGGTTTCCGAACCGAGTTCGACTCCACGCTCGTCGACGATCCCTTCGCCACACACGATCATCGCGTTCTTCTGCAACTCGTAGGTTTCGATGACACGTTCCACCAGCCGGTCGACATTGAGGGGAACCTCGGGAATAAGAACGATATCGGGTTGGCCGTAGGCTGCCCCGAGCGCCAGATAGCCCGAGTGGCGTCCCATCACTTCAATGATCGCGATCCGCCGATGGCTTTCCGCCGTGCTGCGGGTTCGCTGGACCGCCCACGACGAAACAAACACCGCCGTGGCGAAACCCGGGGTGGCGTAGTTCACCATCTGTTCAATGTCGAACTGGCCACGCGACGGCGACTTCACGTAGCGATACCCGGGCGAGTCGGCGGTTGGCTCGCGAGTCCATTCATCCGGCTCATGGCGGTAGTTCAACCCCAGGTCGTTGTCGATGGTTTTGGGGGCGAGGACTGTCGGCAGGTAGTCGGAGAGTGCCTGCATGCCGTTGAGTGTGCCATCGCCACCGATGCAGACGAGTCCGTCGATCTTAAGCTTCCGCAGCCGTTCCGCGATCACGGAAATCGTCGCGGTGTCGCGGCCGTCGACGTAGTCCCTCGACGAACCGATCAGCGAACCCCCCCGGGTGGGATCGAGTTCGGGAATTGGAGTGAACAGCGGATTCA
>JAPLOC010000990.1 GCA_026692825.1 Planctomycetota bacterium
CGGCCGCTTCGATCATCGGCAGAGTCTGTCGCGTCTTCCCCCAGTTTTCGCGGCCGGCCGCCTTGTGGTGCGAGATTTCCACCGGCAGCAGTCCCTCGCGACCGATGGTCAGCGCCTCGCGCACGCTGTCGACCAGGGTCGACGCTTCGCCGCGCATGTGGCTGGCGTACATCCCTCCGCGACGCCCCGCGACCCGGGCGAGTTCCACAATTTCCGAGGTCTTTGACCACGAGCCGGGGGGAGACACCAGCCCGGTTGAGAGTCCCACAGCCCCCGATTTCATCGCGTCGTCGACGAGGTCGCGCATTTTCCGCAGCTCGACCTCGGTCGGCTGGCGGTTCTGCATCCCCATCACCGCCTCGCGGACCGTATTGTGCCCGACCAGACCGCACACATTGATCGACACCCCCGATTCGCGGACGCCATCTAGGAAATCTCCATAGGATTGCAGCGTTCGCCCGGCCACCTGACCGGGTTGCGACAGCGGCGCGGGCGAGGCACCGCAGTTGCCGACGACATGTGTCGTTGCTCCCTGCCGGACGCCGCTTTCGGCTTTGGGATCATTCAACAGCGTGCGGTCGCTGTGGGTGTGAATGTCGATGAATCCAGGCGAGACGATCCGCCCGGTGGCGTCGACAGTCTGCTTCGCGTCGACACCGGCCAGTTTGCCAATCTTCGCGATCCGCCCCGCGCGGAGACCCAGATCGGCGACAAAACGTTTCTCTCCCGTCCCATCGACCAGCGTTCCATTGGCGATCACCAGATCGAACGGATCGTCGGCGGACCAGGCGGTCGACTGAAAGAGCGCGGCGGGAAGAGCGAAGCCAGCGGCCGACAGGAGGCCGCGACGGAGGAGTTCACGGCGATTCATGGGGGGGTGACTCTTTCGAACGGTGTTCTTTGAGGAGTGATTCGACTTGGTTCCAATCGGTGATTTGGCAAGTCAGCGGCCAAAGTCTGGCGGCGAAACGACATCGGGTTATGTCGCAGAGAATGAACCCAATCACCATGCCCGCTGCGAATTCCGTCAGGCGAAAACTGCCCTGCAAATACTCAACAAATGCCACTGTGCCGAGAAATCCGCCGAAGAGAGACCAGCGGAGCGCGAGGGCTCGTAACATGGCGGACAAAGGGTTTGGGACATGACGAATTCCGTACAGTCGCGCCAGGTATCGGACTTCGAGGGACTGTTTTGGCATCGGAGAGTTGGGAAGCGTGGGGGTCGATGGCAGGGCTTTTGATGGCCCATCCCAGGCGAAACGGCAAAATCACGGAGTCTCGCTACGGAAGCAATGGCGGTCACTCCGCCAGTTCAATCCCGTTGTTATCGCGGAGGCGCATCAGTCGGCTCATTTCGGGATCGATCAGCTTTCCCGTGTCGTCCAGCAGCACCCGTTTTCGACCGGGTGCCGGCGCGGGGGGATTGGAGCGCCAGCGTTTCAGGACATCTTTCGCGGCCGCCGACTGTTCATCGGGGGGGCCACCCAAGTGAATTGTCATGTCGGAATACGCGGGGAATTCC
>JAPLOC010000991.1:0-1365 GCA_026692825.1 Planctomycetota bacterium
ATCGGTCCGCTGCGCCAGGAGCGGGAAATGCTCGCTGATGTGAATATCGGGGACGCGCGTCGCAATGGGGTTGAACTCTCCCCGAATCTCCGCCGGCGCGCCGGGTTTGAGATCCCAGGTCTCCTGCTGAGCCGGCCCGCCCCACATGAAGAGCAGGATACACGCCTTCGCCTTGCCGAAACTCCGCGACTCCTTGGCCCGGGCGAGCGCCAAGTCACCAGACGATTGCTCCTGGCCGGCGAGCAGCCGGGGCAATCCCAATCCCAGCAGGCTCAATGAACCAGCGCGCAGCAGCGCCCGCCGCTCCAGTTGTTGAGCCAGCAAATGGTTCGAGCAAAACGAAACGGACATGAGTCGGGAACGAATCGATGGGTTTTGAAGGAATGGAAACCCGATTCTGTGGAATCCAGCAACTTAAGGCCCCCGTCACCAGCGGGGTCGCGGAATCTGATTCGGCGGTGATGCGGGGCGGGGCTTCTTTTTCTTCCGGGCGAGGCGGTCCTGCAACTTTTGCACGCCACGGGACAGTTTATCCTGTGATGGAGGGTTCGCGACAGCGGTGTCCCTCTCGGGACTTGCTGACTCCCCCTTGTTGGGAACAGTAGCGGATTGGGTCGACGGGAGAGTCTGTGTTGGAGATCCCGTTGCTGTGTCCGCCGGGCAGTCGTCGACCATCTCCCCCGTATGAAACACTCGCCCGTCCCGCAGCAGACTGCGCAATTGCGGAGAGGGATCGGTCAGCCAGCGGACTTCTCCCGCCACGAGCGCCGCGATGGGATGGCCGTCCAGGTACGCGAGTTTGTTCGAGGCGTTGCTGGTGACCCGATCGTGTTTCGTAAGAATCCCGACCAGATTGAGCGGATCCGCCGCTGAAAGAATCACCAATTCCTGCTTCGGCCCGTCGTCGCGTAATTGGCGCAATAGACGGACAGTATCTCCCAGGGCGAACTGTTCGCCCGCCACCCCGGTGATAAATCGGCCACCGCGGATCTCACCCCGCGCTTCGAGTCTCCGCAACACCTGCAACAACTCAAACCACCGGGGTGCGCCCGGTTCCCGTTCGAGTAAGTCGCGAAAAACCACGCCCCATCGCCGGAGGAGTTGCCACGCCCAGTTTTCAACGATCTCCGTCGCGGTTCGATCCAGCGGTGATTTGGAAACGACCTGGCGTTCGGATGTCGTGGAATTCACGTTCGTTCCGCCCGAACTCTGCGAGGAGTTTTCAACTGATCCCCGATTCCGCCACAGCGACCACCGGCCCGCTCCCGACAGCGGCGCGCGACGTCGTGCCAACCGGGGCAGGTTGCGGTGCGCGTCATCGTCGGCGGACCGCGCCGCCACCAGCGCCCGCAGGCCGGCGAATCC
>JAPLOC010000991.1:1445-1776 GCA_026692825.1 Planctomycetota bacterium
CATCCGTGTCTCCTGCAACAGGTCGCTCGCAAACATCGCTCCCTGCGTGTGTAAAAGAGACAAGACCTCTTGTGCCGGGCTGCTCAGCGTCGTCCCGTCGGTTTCCGTGGCCTGCGCCTGGAGCCAGGTAAGGTCCGACCTCAAGAACAGAGACAGAGGAACCACCCGAGTCAGACTCGCCATGGGTCGGGCGCGATCAGCAGACCGCTTGGGGGGATACAATCGCCCCCAGCTCGCCTCTCCCGCCAGGCAGAGTTCGTCCAGCCATTCGCTGCGGTACTTCTCGACACGACCGGGCAACAGATCCCGTTCCCAGGTGATCGCCGGGAGA
>JAPLOC010000992.1 GCA_026692825.1 Planctomycetota bacterium
GAACCGCGACCGGCGACCTTCGAATTCGCGCTGCCGGTCTGGCTTCAGAAGCCCGCCGACCTGTTCCGTGTTGACGCCGACGGAATTCACACGGTCGCATGGCGCAGCAGCGAACAGGGTGTGGTCATCGACGACGTGTGCAGCCGCGATCGGATTTATATCGCGGCGCGAACCGTCGAGATCCGAACACAGATCGAACAGCGCCGAAAGAGGGCGCTGGATCACGAAATGCGATACCCCGTCGACCGGGAAGCGATTGAGAGATTGGTGGATCGCCCTGACCGTCCCATCCGACCGTCACTTATTCGTTAGGACGGAGCAGTCGAGCGAGGATCTCTTCCACAATCCCGATCACCGCCGCATTGCTGCGCAGGCGGGGCCGCGGCAGCGGGATCTGCCATTCTCCCCGAAATTCCCCCTCTTGGAGCAGCCAGACCCGATCGGCCAGAGTGACAGCCTCTTCCACATCGTGGGAAATCAACACCGCGGTAAATCGTTGTTCCCGCCACAGCCGCTCGATGAGCTGCTGCATCTCGAGTCGGGTCAACACATCGAGGCTTCCCAGCGGTTCATCGAGCAGCAGCAATTGGGGATCGGCCGCCAGGGCGCGCGCCAGGGCGACGCGTTGCCTCTGACCGCCCGAAAGTCTGGCGGGCCAATCGTGGTGTCGGTCGGCCAGTCCCACGTTGTCGAGTACGGGTCGGCACGGGAGCAGCCGTCCTTCCTGGAACGTCATGCGCATGCAGTCAACGACGCCGGCGACGGGTCGGCCGCCAATCTCGATCCTGCCCGAGTCGGGTCGATCGAGCCCCGCCATCAGCCGCAGCAGCGTACTCTTGCCGCTGCCGCTGCGACCGACAATCGCGACGAATTCCCCCGCCGCAATGCGTCCGGTCAACCCGCGCAAGACCTGTCGCGCGCCAAACGATCGTGAAATCGCCTGCAGGACCAGATCCACTCCGGCGGACCGGGTCATGGATGCGCTCGAGGTTCAACGAGTGGGTCCCGGCTCTCCGATCGATCGTCGACGAACGAGGGATGCCAGGGAAGCCAGACCCGTTCGAGAAGCCGGGCCGCGACGTCCGCCAGTTTGCCAAAACCTGCGTACAACAGAATACTGAGCACGACGACATCCACCTGCAGGAATTCCCGGGCGTTCATCGCGAGATAACCGACTCCGCTGGTCGCTGCAATCGTCTCCGCCACAATCAGGGTCAGCCACATGACCCCCAGGGCATAGCGAATTCCCACCAGAATGGCCGGCAGCGCACCGGGCAGCAACACGTGCTGAAACAGTCCCCAGGGGCCGAGACCGTAAACCCGGCCCATTTCAATCAGCTCGGGATCGACGGTGCGAAAGCCGTGGTGCGTGTTCAGGTAGATCGGAAACGCAACTCCCAGCGCCACCAGAAAGATCTTCGCTGTCTCTCCCACGCCAAACCAGAGAATCACCAGGGGGATCAGCGCCAGGTGAGGCACGGTCCGCAGCATTTGGACCGACGTGTCGAGCAATTTTTCGGCGGTCCGCGAGGTGCCCGACAGCAATCCCAGCAGCAAGCCGATGGAGCTCCCCGCCGCAAAGCCAATCGCGGCCCGGCGACAACTCACGGCGACGTGCCGAGCGAGTTCACCCGAAGCGGCCAGTTTGGTGAAGGCGCGAACCACCTCACCCGGCGTGGGCAGTACCTTGTCGGGCAGCCAGCCGGCGATTCCCGCGATGTACCAGGCCAGCAGGGCAATGCCCGGCAACAGCCAGGGCAGCAGGTTCCAGAACACACGTCTCATCACTTATGCCCCTTTGACCGCGACCGCGCCATTGGCGACGACTTCTCCACGAATCGCAGACCCGATTGGAGCCGAATCTTCATCGGCCATGCGCGGGATGTGGGGGAAGACGTATTCCGCGAAACGGTACGCTTCTTCCAGGTGCGGATAACCCGAGAGAATGAAGGTGTCGATGCCCAGTTCGGTATACTCCCGCATCAGCGCGGCGACTGTGGGGCCGTCGCCGACCATCGCCGTTCCCGCCCCGCCTCGCACCATGCCGACGCCCGCCCAGAGGTCGGGACGCAGCCACAGCGATTCTCGGCCGCCGCGCTGCAGCGCGAGCATCCGCTGTTGTCCTTCCGATTCGAATTTCGCCAGCGATGCGCGGGCGGCCATCGCGACATCGTCTGTGATTCGACTGATGAGTCGTTCGGCCGCGGCGCGGGCTTCGGAGTTTGATTCCCGCACGACCACATGCAACCGGATGCTGAATCGCACGGTCCGACCGGCTTTCGCCGCATATTCCCGGACCTTGCCGATTTTTTCGGCCACATCGGCGGGAGATTCGCCCCAGGTGAGATAGAGGTCGATGTGTTTGGCGGCGACGCGCAGGGCCGCGTCCGATGAACCTCCAAAGTACAGTGGAATCCTCGACTGCACGGGGTCAAACAGCAGCCGGGCGCCAGTGACCTTCAGGTGTTTGCCGCTGAATGACACCGTTTCTCCACGTGCCAATCCCCTCCAGACAGTCAGGAATTCATCGGTCTGTTCATAGCGTTCGTCGTGTGAGAGGAAGAGGCCATCACCCTGCATCTCTTCGACGTCGCCGCCCGTCACGACATTGATCAGAATTCGTCCGCCCGAGAGACGATCGAAAGTGCTGGCCATTCTGGCGGCCAGCGTCGGACTGATGAGACCCGGCCGGACCGCGACCAGAAACCTCAACCGGCGGGTGCGCCCGGCGAGATTCGCAGCGGTGACCCAGGCGTCTTCGCATCCGCGCCCGGTCGGCAGCAGCACACCGCGATATCCCAGATGATCAACCGCCTGCGCGATCTGAGCCAGGTACTCTCCCGTCAGCGGCCGCGATCCCTCGGTGGTGCCGAGATAGGCACCGTCACCATGGGTGGGAATGAACCAGAATACGTCGACAGGATTCAAGGTGATATCTCTTCCAGCGAGTGATCGGCCACGTC
>JAPLOC010000993.1 GCA_026692825.1 Planctomycetota bacterium
ACGCCCTGGGCCCCAGCGGCTGGCTGGCGATTGAAGACGCTCTCGCCGACCGAAAATACACCGTGTTCGCGGGCCACATTCACCGCTACGCGCGTTTCGTCCGCAAAGGCCGGGACTACATCATGCTGGCCACAACCGGCGGCGGTTCGCAGTTGCGCGGCAAGCAGTCGGGTGAGATCGATCAGATTGTCTGGGTGACGATGCGCGGCGATGAGCCGGTGATCGCCAACCTGTTGCTCGATGGCATTGAAGACAAGGGTTTTCGGACGGAACCGGAACCGAAGCCGACTGAAAAGAAGTAGTCGGCGTGAAGGGGATGGGCGGGACGGCAGGGGGCTGACGCCCGCCCGCTCGCCTGGGTGGATTTCTGCTACGCACTCTTTGGAGAATTCGACTGTGTTGCTGCAAGAAATGACTTGGCCGATGGTGGCGGCGTTGCCCAAATCGACCCCGGTGATCCTTCCCGTCGCGGCGCTGGAACAGCACGGGCACCATATGCCCCTGTTCACAGACAGCATGCTGCTGGGAGAAGTCGTTCGCCGCTCTGCCGAGGCGACTGCGGATCGCGCCCTGTTCGCACCCCTGACTTGGCTGGGAAATTCCCACCATCACATGGACTTCGCGGGGACAATGTCCGCCTCGCCCCGGCTGTATCTCGACCTTCTGGAAGATTTGATGGAAAACATGATCACTCATGGTTTCCAGCGGTTACTGATTCTGAACGGGCACGGCGGGAACATCGTTCCCGCGCAGCAGGCGACCTTTGAACTCCGCCAAAAATACCGTCACCGGAATGACCTGTTGATCCTTTCGTCCACCTACTGGACTTTGGGCTCAAAACCGTGGGAGGCCAATCCGGCGTTGAAGCAGCGTCAGATGGGGCACGCCTGCGAGTTTGAAACCTCCATGATGTTGCGGATCGCGCCGCAACTGGTACGGAACCACACCGCCGTCGAGGAAATGTCGTTCGGCAGCGGCTTTGACCCGGCTCACCGCGCCTGGATCACCAAAGACCGCACTTCTGTCGGGCACATTGGCAATCCTCGGATCGCGACCGCGGAAAAGGGGGAGACGCTCTTTCAGTCGTTTACCACCGATGTGGTGAAGCTGATTGATCGAATGGTCCGGTGGAACGGAGAATCCTGGGACGGTTGAACCGTTACCACGGGCGGTTTTTACCAAAGTCGCACAGGCCGCATAGCCGATATTCCGGGAACAGACCGACTGGGAGTTTTCAGCCAAGTGTTCTCCGGGAACCACACGACCGATGGTAGCGATCGAATCTCGCCCGTTTCGTGACAGCCCATTTTCCGCGACCGTGCGCTCTGGCGAATCGACAGGCTGCGTCGAGTCGCTCCCCGCCGTCGTAGAGACCGCCTCGCCCACGGGCGGGGTCGTCCGGTTGCCCCCGAACTGCTTTCAAAAGGGGGATTTGTTCGTTCTGAGTGTGCAGGCGGCCCAGCACAACCTGCTGGATGTAATCGCGGAAGTGGTCCGGCTGGAACCGTCCGCCGAGGGGGGTTGCCGCGCCGGGGTGGAGTTTCACCCCGAGTTGCCCAAGCGGCAATTCGTGCTGATGCGACGAGTGGCGGATCGCCCGGCGACGGCGAAGCGGTAGGGGATGACGGGGACGACTACCGACGGGGGGCGACTGTCGACGGGGGGCAACTACCGACGGTGACAACTACCAAGGATGTAGCCCCAACGGGGCGGAATCCGATAGCCCAGGGTGTAGCCCCGCGTCTGGGCGAAGCCCAGATCCGGGGCGGAGCCTTGGGTTCGATGCCCCCACACCGATGACAAGTCCCAACGGGGCGGAACCCGCATCGGCGCGGGCATCGAACGCCGAGACCATGGCAACGCGGCGTTGATCACGTTTGGCGGAACGGCGATGTTGGAACGATTCGTGGACATGCACGTGCAAGTCGCGCGATTCGGTTGCGCCCTGCCGGTGTTGTGCCAGGCATTTGACCACGATTTTACGGTCGCGAATTACTGTATCCAGGCGGCGGAATGCCGGGACGAGTGTGGATTGGGGCCGGTGACGGAGTGAAACGAGTCCATCCCCTACCGTTCTACCCATATTTCCAGTCAGAATCGGCAATTGAACTACTTGCTGCCTGTGGCTTGTTGTTCCTGCCCGCAGCAGAGATTACACACAGGCTGTTGGTCGACGATGGTCCGCGTTGGGCGGCGAAATGCCAGCGCGCCCAGTTTCTGCTCCAATCCCGGCATGCCCCCCGAATCCTCCGCCCGAGAGCAGATCGACCGCCAGCTTGACCAAGCTGGCTGGTGCAGGACTACTCCG
>JAPLOC010000994.1 GCA_026692825.1 Planctomycetota bacterium
AGCGCTGCACATTCGCTGTCAGCCGGATGTCGCAACACAACTGCAGGATGTCGCGTCGCAGTTTTCAAACTTGGCGAAAGCGGTCCTCAAGGGAGTCGGCATTGATGTGACACGGCCGGGAACGTCGGCGAGCTTTTCGCTGACTGATGCCGACGGTTTCATTCCGCTGGCGGGAGTTGTCGACCGGGAGGCGGAGGTCATCCGTCAGAAGAAAGAGGCCGAGAAACTGCGCGGCTTCATTTTGGGACATGAGCGGAAGCTCGGGAACCAGAGCTTTGTCGGCAAAGCCCCACCGGAGGTTGTGGAACAGGTGCGCGAAACTCTGGCCGGCTTGCAGAAGCAGTTGCTGAGTGTGGAAGAGATTATCAAACAACTGGGGGAGTGACAGACTCGTTCCAACCCCGGTCGTATTCCACCTCGACCATATACAACCCGCCCGCGGGTGCCGTCATGCCGGCGTTCGCGCGGCGTTGGGATTCCAGGATCCGCCGCACGTCGGCTGCCGTCCGGTTACCGCGGCCGACTTCGATTAACGTGCCCGTGATGCTGCGGACCATGTTGTACAAAAATCCGTCGGCGACAATTTCCAGGAAAATCAGAGAGTCATCTGTGGAATGAGCCACCGCTGGTCGCGCCACGGAACACGGCAGCCAGGGTGAACACAGGGGTTGTCGAAACACCTTCAATTCGAAGACCGTGCGAACACTGGTCACCTTGTTCGGCCAATCGGTCTCAAAACTGCGAAAATCGTGCTTGCCGACCAGAATTTGGGCGGCGTCGTGCATCGCCTCAGCATCGAGTCGACGACGCATCCACCACGAATACCCCGCCAGGAACGGCAAAGCGATGTGGCTGTTGTCAATCACGTAGCGATAGCGTTTCCAGCGAGCAGAAAAGGTCGCGTGAAACTTCGCGGGGACTTCGCGGGAATCGAGAACGACAATCGTCGGCGGAAGATGAGATTGTAGCGCGGCCCCGAATTTCGCAGGCGGAATCGGGCTGCTGGTGAAAAAATTGGTCACCTGCCCCAGCGCATGGACTCCCGAATCAGTCCGCCCTGCGGAATAGACCGCCACGTCCTCACCGGTCAACTGCCGAATGGCACGCTGGACTTCAGCCTGGACCGAGGGGCCATTGGCCTGAATCTGCCAACCGCAGAATCCACCACCGTCATAAGCCAACGTCAATCGGACGTTTCGGAACCCGGCGACAATGGACGGAGCTTCGGGTTGGGAATCAGACGATGTCAGTTCCACCGTGGATCCGTGGGAATTCCCTTCACGGGGGGATGCAATTTCTGATATTCCGCCGCGACGTCATCCCAAAGAGTGTACGGATCCTCAGGGAAGATGTGTTCGGAACGAGCCGGGAGAACCATCCAGTCGTTCCGCTTCAATTCCCCTTCCAACTGTCGCGGACCCCAGCCCGCACAACCGAAAAACATCCGGTAGCGGAGCGGTGACTCCCCCAGCGCGACCCGGCGGACGATCGTTTCAAAATCGTCCGGACCGGCCCCCAGGTAGACTCCGTCCAGAATCTCGTTGTTGTCCGACTGCAGGTCGGCCGCGTTGTGGATGATGAACAACGCCTGCCGTTCCACTGGCCCCCCGAGATAGACCAACTCCCCTGTCTCGGGCATCTCGGCGACCGACTCCAACGCCGACGAAACGGTAATCTCGGTCGGCTGGTTCAATACAACCCCCATCGCCCCTTCAGCGTTGTGTTCGACCATCAACACAACGCTGCGGAAGAAATTCGTATCGCGTAGCCGACGGCCAGCGATCAGCATATGTCCGCGGAGCGAACGGGGCATGGAAGCGGTCGCTTACTACAGGCGGAGCCGTCGCGATCAGGCGGCTTCGGGACGAGGAACCGATTTCTTCCCCGCAGTGGTCGGAGGTTGAACATGGAACTTCTCCATGAACCACAGAACCAGCGGGCTGGCGATGTACACCGTGCTGTACGTACCGGCGACAGCACCGATCACCATACAGAACGCGAATCCGTGGATCCCTTCGCCACCCAGGACGTACAGGATCACCACGGTCAGGAACACGGTCAGGGCGGTGAGGATCGTGCGGCTCAAAGTCTGATTGACCGTCGAGTTGATCATCTCTTTGGTGACGTTGGGGTTCTTCCCGCGAACCTCACGCAGCCGGTCGAAAATCACGATCGTGTCGTTGATCGAGTAACCGACAATCGTCAGGAAAGCGGCGATCATCGACATGTTGATCTTGAAATCGGTGAACATGAAAATGTCACCAATCGGGGTCTTCGAGACATAGGAGGCGATCGCCACCATTCCAAGAGTCACCAGCACGTCGTGAGCCAGCGCGACCACCGCCGCCAGGCCGAAGATCAGGTTGTTAAAGCGGAACCACACGTAGGCGACGATCGCGATCATACTGAGGATGATGGCGATGAGCGCCTTGATTTTCGCCTCGGACGCGACCGAGCTTTCAAAGCTGGTCACTTCATCAAACACGGGCGAATTTTCCATATCGACCGAGATTTGCTTCAAGGCGGCCGAGAGATCGTCCGTCGAGATGACCGGTGTGGCCTTCAGCTCCAATTCCGAGAAGGTCCGCGACTTCGATCCTGCCACTTGCAGGCCACTGCCGGCCAACCCTTCCAGGGTGAACAGCGAGTCGGCGCGGGCGTATTTGGGACCATTCTCTTCCTCGCCAGGAATCGCTTCCAGCTTACGCTGAATCAAACCCGAGAGTGTCGAGGGGGGCGATCTCCGAAGCGCGATTCGCCACTCCTTGGGCGTCGGCGAAATTCAGCTTCACGCGATGGCCGCCAGCGTATTCATCTTTGACCGCGGCCGCGTCGGCGTCTTCAGTCTTCTCTGGTTCCGGAATGTTCTCAAGTTCAGCCGACCGCATGGTCCGTCGGACCAGCATGTTCGGGAACGCCTTGTTCACCGTCTCCTCAATTTCAGAGGTCGGCATCAACGTGCCGGTTTCGTTCGCCAGGCGGAAGCGGAAGAAGGTTCCCGGGGCGATGTCCGCGGACGGAGACAGCTCTTCGACAGTGATGTTCTTGCTGTTGAACGCGGTCTCCAGCGAATCGCGAACTTTATCGGTTTCCTGCGGCTTTTCGAACTGCATCGTCACCGACGTTCCGCCGGTGAAATCGATGTCGTAGTTCGTCGTGCCACGGGCGACGAACGCCACCAGACCAACCAGAATCAGAATCGCCGAGGCGGCGATCGCGATGTTCTGCTTGCCGACGAAGTCGAAGTTCGTCGTGCCAATCGCGTTCATGAAGTTCACTTTCTTCATGAGCCGCGACCGTTCGAGGATGTTGAAGAACAGCCGGCTGCAATAGACGGCGGTGTAGAGGTTCACCACCAGCCCGATGAAGAGCGAGACGGCGAATCCCTTGACCTGTTCGGTTCCAATCCACCAGAGAATCGCGGCAGTGATCAGCGTGGTAATATTCGCGTCGAAAATGGCGACAAACGCTTTGTCGAAACCACTGCTGATCGCCATTCGCAGACTCGCCCCGCGCTGCAGTTCCTCACGCATTCGCTCGTAGATCAGAACGTTCGCGTCGACCGCCATACCGGCACTCAACACCAGCCCCGCCAATCCTGGCAACGTGAACGCCGCCTTCATCACCACCATCGCCGACACGATGAACAGCAGGTTCATCAGCAACGCGATATTCGCGATCATGCCAGCCGTGCGGTAGTAAACGGCCATAAAGAGCAACACAACGGCGGACGAGACAATCAAGGAGAGTCGCCCCTTGGACTGCACGTCGGCACCCAAGGTGGGGCTGATCGTGAACTCGCTGATCGGAGCCTCTTTCAGGGGAATCGGCAACGCGCCCGCATTCAGCACGTTGACATACTTCTGGACTTCGTCGAGCTGGAAATGACTGCTTTCAATGATCCCATCCCGTTCGATGGGGGAGTTGATGCTTGGGGCGGTTTGCACTTCGCCGTTCAGCAACACAGCCAGCAGTCGGACCGACCCGTCCTGTCGGGGCGCGTTCTTGGTCGTAAGATCGCGGAACCGATAGCCACCGGGAATATTAAAGCGGAACGACACCGCAGGACCACCGTGCTTCTGGCTGGTTGTCACCGAGGCCTTCTGGAGGAAGTGTCCCGTCACCCGCCTTTCGGGCGCGTCAAACACCACCAGAATCTCCTCAAACCCTTTGGGACGACCGACGATCTGCCGGCGGGCGACTTCCCGACTCGCGGAGAACTCGGTGTTCGGCGATTCGCGGCCGGCGGAATCGCGGGACGGTGCGATTGGCAACCACTGTCCCTGGAACCCGCCCGCCTGCACTTTGCGAGCCGGGCTGGCCATCGCCTGGCGGATCAATTCGCCGTGGTCGGTGGGATTCGCCAGAATCGCGAACTCCAGACTGCCCAGTTGGGTGATCTGCTGCTTGATTTGCTCGACAACAGCCGGGTCGGCACCGGGGAGAATGATCTCGATTCGCTTTTCGCCAATTCGGCGAACGACAATTTCCTTCGTACCATCAGGGTTCACGCGTTTCTGAACGGCACCCACCATGCGGTCCATCAGCGACGCGTCGACTTTGACG
>JAPLOC010000995.1:0-3806 GCA_026692825.1 Planctomycetota bacterium
GCATGGCGTCCAAAACAATCAGCGGCATCACGGTGGCTACGCCCGGTCGGTCACAAACAACTACTTCTACGGCGGCAACTACGGACTCTGGGGGGGCAACCAATTTGGTCTCGGTTTCGGGTTCGGCGGTTACGGCTGGGGAGGCTACGGTCTCGGCGGATACGGACTGGGACGGTTCGGTTGGGGTTACCCCTACGGCTACAACTGGTACGGGAACTACAACCGTTTCCGCTACTTCCCCGGTGGGTTTTACAACTCCCCGTACTGGGGGTTTGGGGGACTCGGTCTTGGTTTTGGACTCGGTTACACCAGTTGGCCACTGGTCTACGGTTTTGGACAGGGCCTGTACCCGTACTATTGCGTGAACAATGTCGCGACGCCGTATGTGTACGACTACAACCCGTACGGAAACTACGTCACGTACACGCCGGTCGCTCAAGTGCCGGCGGCTGACCGTCTGGTGGAATTGGAACCGCAGGTCGCCGCCAACAACAACGCCGCGGTGGTGGACGCATTGCGGAACCAGCCCCCCGCGCTCGACGATGATGATCCCGTGGCGAACGCCCGGGTGTTCGCGGAGAAAGGTGAAGGGAGTTTCCGGGACGGGGATTATAAAGGAGCGGTCTACGCCTGGAAGCACGCGCTGCTCGACGATCCACAGAACGGAATGCTGTTGCTGATGCTGGGACAGGGAATGCTGGCGAATGGCGACTACAGCCAGTCGGCGGGTGCCACCCAGCAGGCGCTGCAGATTCTGCCCAAGGAACAGTGGGGCGAGGTGATCGCGAATTTCCGCGAACTGTATGGCAAGCCGCTGGAATACACCGACCATATCCGTGCTCTGGAAAAGGCGATCAAGGAACAGCCACAAGACCCCGCGCTGCGATTCCTGGCAGGATACCACTACATGTATCTCGGCTACCCGAAACAGGCGCTCGATCAGCTTGACCGGGGCTTGAAACTCGCCCCCCGAGATCTGGTGGCCAAAAAGCTCCGCGACGAGGTAGCCAGCAAATTGAAACCCGTGGAAGCCTCCGATCCGGCCGCTCCTCCCCAGCCCGGATTGTCGACGCCTGAGTGAGGATCGGCGCTGAACCTGTCCAAGATCGAATCCGAGGTTTTGAATCCACGAGGCCCTCCCTTGATCGATTTCAATGGATGTGGTTACCGAATGGACGACTGAACGATGGATGCCCCCTTGCGAACCGCGCTACGTCACCATGAGCGCGGCCGGCTCGACGAGGCGGCCCGGGGTTACCAAGCGGTACTCGCAGGGAACCCCGCGTCGGCCCCCGCCTGGCACCTGCTGGGGGTGATCGCTCACCAGCGCGGCGATCACTCCCGGGCGATTGAACTCATCGGTCGCGCGATCGAAATCGAACCGCGCGACGCGTCATTTCACGCCAACCTCGCCGAGGCGTGGCGCGCACTGGGTCAATTCGAAAACGCCGCCCGGTGTTGCCAGTCGGCACTCGCTCTTGACCCCGGCAACGCCAGCGCCGCCAACAATCTCGGCCTCGCCTGGCAGGGGATGGGAAAGCTCGCCGACGCGATCTCCCAGTACGAACGGACGATCCAGTCGCATCCCGACTTTGCGCTCGCTCACAACAATCTGGGGAACACGCTCCGCCAGTCGGGCCGGAGTGTCGACGCGGTCGAACACTTTCAAACCGCGATCCGGCTCGATCCGAACTACGCCGCCGCCCATTCGAATCTGGGACAGATTCTCCTTGAACAATACCGCCGGTCCGACGCCCTGTGGCATTGTCAGGAAGCGGTTCGTCTGTGCCCCGGCCTTCCCGAGGCACAGAACAATCTGGGCAACGTGTTGAGGGAGCTGGGGAGACTGGACGAGGCGCGGGCCTGCTACACCGAGGCGCTGCGGCTGAATCCGGGACTGGCCCTCACCTGTAATAATCTGGGGCAGACCTCTCAGGAACAAGGGGCGTTCGAGGAGGCATTACGGTGGTACCAGCGTGCCGAGCGGCTCGACCCCGATTCCGCCCGGATCCACAGCAATCTGGGGGGACTCTTCAATGAACTGGAGCAGTACGAAAACGCCGAGCGACACTTCCGCCGGGCCCTGGAATTCGATCCGTCGCATGCCGACGCGCACCATGGCCTCGGCTGGATAAAGCACGATCAGGGACAATTCCACACAGCGCTCGGACATTACCGCGAGGCGATACGACTCCGTCCCGACTTCGCCCTGGCGCATTGCAGCATCGGAACGGTCTTGCAGGAACTGGGGGATCTCGAGGGGGCGGAACGCTCGTTCCGCGAATCGATCCGGCACGATGCGGAACAGGTGGTGGGACATGCGCAACTGGCCACGCTGCTTCGAGGCCGGTTGCCCGACGCGGATCGCGAGAAACTGGTCGGGTTGATCGAGACGCCCCACCTCACGGAGGGGAAACGCGCCTTACTTCGATTTGGATTGGCGCATGTCGCCGACGCCCAGCGCGACTACGCGCTCGCGAGCCAGGAATTGGCGGTCGCCAACACGCTGACGCATGAACAAAACGTCCGCCGGGGGAAGGGTTACGATCCGGCGGCACACGACCGGCTAATCGAGGGTCTGATCTCGACACAGACACGAGAGTTCTTTGAGCGGGTGGCGGGGCTGGGGAACGATTCCGAGACCCCGGTCTTCATCATGGGACTTCCCCGGTCCGGAACCACACTGACGGAACAGATTCTGGCGAGTCACTCGCAGGTGTTTGGCGCGGGTGAGCTGGGTCTGGCGGGAGCGACGTTCCATTCATTGCCCGCCATCCTGGCGATTGAGGCGGCTCCGTGGGAGTGTGCCGCGCGACTTGGTTCCCCCTTGCTGGGAGAAATCGCCCAAACCTTTCTGGCGCATTTGCGCTCTCTGGGCGGGGACTCGTCGCGAGTGGTTGACAATATGCCCGACAACTACCTGTTCGCGGGGCTGATCGCGGCGTTGTTTCCCAAAGCGCGGATCATCCATTGCCGGCGCGATCTGCGCGACATCGCCGTCTCGTGCTGGATGACCAACTTTCGGCAAATCCGCTGGGCGAACCGCTTCGACCATATCGCGACCCGTTTTCACGCGTATCAGCGGATCATGGCGCATTGGCGCGCGACGCTCCCGGTACCAGTTCTGGAGATCGATTACGAATCGACGGTCGCCGACCTGGAGGGAACCGCGCGACGCCTGATCGCGTGGGTGGGACTCGAATGGGAATCTGGCTGTGCCACGTTTCATGAACAACACCGCCCGGTCCGCACAGCGAGTCTCACCCAGGTGCGACAACCGGTCTACAGCAGCTCCGTCGCGCGGTGGAAAAATTATGAACCGGCACTGGGGGAGCTTTTTGGGATGCTGCGGGACGTTGACACGGAATAAGCCGCTCGGGTCTGTACGCGAGGTTGGGTTTTCACTGGAACCGCACAGTTGAATTGATTACCGTCACTGCATACCCGTCATCTTGAAGACCTCTCGTTGGCAAGAATTCATCCCACATGATCGGCAAGCAAATAGGTCGTTATCGTATCACCGCCAAATTGGGGGCCGGTGGCATGGGAGAGGTTTTTCTGGCCGAGGACTCGCAGCTCGATCGTCCGGTGGCGATCAAGTTTCTCTCGGCAGAGCTGGCACACGATCCCGAGCGTCGCCAGCGGTTCTTGACCGAGGCCAAAGCCGCGTCGGCGCTCAATCACCCGCATGTCTGCGTGGTCTATGAGGTGGGTGAGACCACCGAAAAGCTGCTGTTCATCGCGATGGAGTTCATCGACGGGAAATCGCTCGAAGAACTGCTTAATGCGGGACCACTCGCGATACC